>JAIOHV010000219.1 GCA_019912885.1 bacterium | reverse complement strand
CGCTCACGGCGCGGCCTCCGCGTCGGCCGGCGCGGCTCGACATCGCGGAGGTGGCGCGCTCGCGGTGGATGTATTTTTGCGTCGCCGTCTATGCCGCCCTTGGCGCGATTTTCGTCTTCGTGGCGCTGCGTGAATCGAATGTCCTCGGCTTCACCGGCATGAGCCGCGTGCTGATGTCTTTTTGCCACGCGATCATCCTGTTGCTTCCGCTTCTGGCGCTGACCGCCACGGGGCACGTGGTCAACAAGGCGCGAGAGGACGGCACGATCGAGCTGCTCTTTTCGCACCCGTTGTCGCACGCCGCCTATTTCGGCGCGGCGGCGGTCGTGCGTTTCGGAGTGTTGGTCCTGCCGCTTGCGGGGTTGCTGGTGGGCATGGCCATCATCGGCCGCCTGGCTTTCGGCGAGGCGATCCCGGTGGCCTTCGTCGCCCGGACAATCGCCATCAGCGCCGCGATTCTGTGGGCTTTCGTCGGCGCGGGGCTCGCGATTTCCGTTTTTGTGCGCAACACGTCGCGCGCGACGATGTATCTCGTGCTGACCTGGGCGCTTGCCGTGACGCTCGTCGACTTCGCGCTCGCGGGGCTGATGCTGCAGTGGCGGCTCAATCCGCAATCGGTGTTCGTGCTGGCGAGCCTCAATCCCGTACAGGCCGCGCGCATGGCGCTGCTTTCGTCCGCGGAGCCGGAGCTGGCCGTGCTTGGCCCGGTGGGATTTTACCTCGCCAACCGCATCGGCGCGGGCGCGCTGTTCGCGCTTGGCGTGTTGTGGCCGCTTGTCGCCGGCTGCGCGGCGTTGTTTGCCGGGTACTGGCGTTTTCGATCCGACGATCTGGTGTGACCATCCGTCGCGCGCCGACGCGCGCACGCGTTCGAATTGGAGGATATCCCATGAACATCAAGGAAGCGCTCGAGGGGTTCTACGAGTTTCTGGAGCGCCCGATCAAACTGTCCGCGCGCCTGGCGCTGGCGCTGCTCGTGATCCCGCTGCTGCTGGCATTCACCGCGCCGCTCTGGAACATCTCCATGAAGGCGCCGCAATACCCGCAGGGGCTTTCGCTCGATATCTACGCGCACAAGGTCGAAGGCGGGCGCGGCGGACTGGACATCAACGAGATCAACACGCTGAACCACTACATCGGCATGGCGCCGCTGAATCGCGCGGCGCTCACGGACCTGGACTGGCTGCCGTTCGCGATCGGCGCGCTTGTCATCCTGACACTGCGCGTCGCCGCGGTCGGCAACGTGCGCGCGCTGATCGACCTGTTCGTCATGAGCAGCTATTTTTCGCTGTTTGCGCTCGCGCGATTCGTCTACAAGCTCTACACGCTCGGGCACGACCTGGATCCCAAGGCGCCGGTAACGGTGGATCCCTTCATGCCGGCCGTGTTCGGCACCAAGCAGATCGCGAATTTTACCGTCACCAGCCTTCCGCGCGGAGCGTCGCTTTACATGGGCATCTTCGTCACCGGGGTGCTCGCGGTGATGGCGTGGCATCTCATATCCGGGCGCCTGGCGGCCGTGCGGGCCACGCGGCAGGCGGCGTCGTAGGCGGCGCATTGACCTGCTGATATATTCCGCCGCGCCATGAGAAATGCTTTTTGGCGGCGGAATGAATCCGGCGCGTTGAATCGCGACCGGATGACGCTCGGCGAGCGCTGGCGCGAACCTTTTCGCAAGCACCCCGCCGTCCGCCCTTTGTTTTTCGCGGCGTGCGCGTTGTTTGTCGTCGTTCGCGTTCTCATCCTCGAAACCGCATACGATCACCTGCACAACATCGATCCCGCCGTTCACGAAATGCCCGCCTGGGCGCTCGGTCAGATGGGGCGTGTGCCGGAAACAGACATCAAGAATTATCACCTGTGGAGCAAGGAACTCACCGCCACGCTGTTGATCCCTTTTTTGTACGCGGGGATTTCGGTGACGACCGCGATGGCGATCGTGATGCTCGCGTTATCGCTGGCCGGCTTCGTGGCTCTCGTCCACCTCGTGCTCGCGCACGCGGGCGGACGCGCGGCCGCGATCCTCGCGCTTCTCCTCATCTTTCCCGACCGCAACTTCCTCAAGTGGTCGCTAACGATGTGGGGCGGCTACACGGAGGTCGTCGGCCTCGCCGGCGTCGCGTTGTGGTTTTTTGCCGCGACGGCCGATCCGAAGACGCCGGCAAGCCCGTTGGCGGCGGGTCTCGCGTGCGGGGCGGTCGCCGCGTATTCGAACAACATGGTTTACTTTCCCGCCGCGCTCGGCGCGTTGATGCTGTTTCGAAAATCGAATGTCGTGGCCGGCGCGCTTCGATTCGCCGCCGGCGCCGTCATCCCGTGGATTCCCGTCGCTTTGTGGCTTGCGACCTGGGCCCGGGATCTGCCGATCATGCCGAAGGAATTCTACCTTCCGCCCGCGGCGTTCATCGGATATCCAACGCTGGCGGGTTTCGACAACATGGCACTCCTTCTGGAAAATGAGCGGTTTTTCGGACCGCCGATCGTCCGGCGACTCGGTGTGGCCGGGTTGGCCTGGGCGCTTCTTACCGCCTTCCGCGGATTTCGCGAACGCGGCGCGATCTGGCGTGCCGCTTTTCCCGCGACCGCGCTGGCGGCGATCGGCGCGCTCGCGGTTTTTCCTTTTGTCGATTCCATATCGACAAGGCACCTCCTGTGGCTCATCCCCGCGGCTTACGCCGGAATCGCCCTTTTGCTTGCGGACGACATGGTGACGGGCCGGATGCGGGCGCGCTCATCGTGGTTGTGGCCGTCCCTTTGGCGGGCGGAGGTCATCGTCAAGGCCGCCGCCCTGGCCGCGCTCGTGATTTTCAATGCGATTCAGCTCGCGCCGCTCATCCAGCCGCGCGAATTCGGCATGCTGCATCGTTTTCGCGGCATGGATTACTTCGCGACGTTCAGCGGCTTCGTGGTCGGGCCGGAGGTCGAACGCGTCAACTGCGCGCTCGATGAAAAGCCGCGTGGGCTTTGGGATATGGAAACGCATGCGGGAATGCGGACGATTTTCCGTCGGGCCGGCGCCTATCAGTGCTGCATCTGGGAACCGGATGCATGGGATGCCTCCGACGTACCGCCGGCGCTGAAGCCCGGAATCTCGGCGAGGTACTGGCGGGGCGTGGGATATGGGCTGGCGCTGAAAGCCGACGCCACGGCCGAAGCCGTCGATCGCATCGAAAATCTCGATCCGGTGCGTCGGACGCAGATTCTCGAGGCGTTCCACGCCATGCGCGATCTGCCGTGCATGCCCCGCGGACCGTCCGGCCGACCTTCGGGCGGATGAGATTTCCCTTTTCGGCGCGGTTGGGATAAATATCCCCGGCTATGCGGAATTTATCCCCCGGGCGAAATCGTTTCCTTACGCGCGGCCTGCGCCCGGCGGTCGTCGCAATCGCCTTCCTGGCGTTCGCATTCGCCTTCGGCTGCGGTGACGGCTCAAATGGAAGCGGCGCCGCCGTGGATGCGTTCGGCGGCGACGCGCCGAGCGACGAAGACAACGACGGCAACGCCGGCGATGACGGCGACGCGGCGGACGACGACGCGCCCACGCCTGATCCCGGCGGCGATGACGATAGTGAATCCGACGACGACGACGTGGGGGCGGCCGGGGTGATCTGGACCTACGACATGATGGACGCGGGAGTTCCCGCGCCCAACCCGATCCACGACGCCGAAACGCCGGCCGAACTCAACCGCATTCCTTACATGCGCTTTCGCGCGGAGACCGGGGAAAATCCCCCGCTCGCGGCGACGGCGGTGCTGGTGTTGATTCCCGGATTTACCGTGGGCGCGGGCTCGCTCGGATATCTCGCGACGAGCCTCGTGCAGCTTTCCGGCGGCGATATCGAGGTCTGGGTGATGGACCGCCGGCACCATCTGCTCGAGGACCAGCGCGGATTCGACGCCGCGGAGGCCGCCGGCGATCCGCGCATCGCGTATGACTATTACTTCGGCGGCGGCGAGATCGACGGCCACAAGTTCGCGGGGATTCTCGACGCGAAGGGAAGCGCGACCGACTTCATGACGGAGTGGACGCTCGAGCTGGAGTTGCGCGACCTGCGTCGATTGATCCGCACCGCGCGCGCGGCGCAGCCGGCGGCCGCGATTTTCCTTGGCGGGCACTCGCGCGGCGTCATGTTTACGCGGGCGTTCGCCGCGATGGAATTCGACGACGGTCACCTGGGTTGCGAGGAATTGGCGGGGATCGTGATGCTCGACGGCGAAGGCCGCTATGACCCCGA
Organism: bacterium; assembly: GCA_019912885.1. Taxonomy (NCBI): domain Bacteria; species bacterium. The sequence continues at coordinate 3,691 of JAIOHV010000219.1, read as the reverse complement.
TCTGAACGAGGCGGGTTACAAGGAAAATATCGACCGGCTGCGCCGCGGGCGCGACGCGCGGTTCGAATCGTTCCCCCCGCTGGGACCGACCTTCTATCTGTTCGGCGAAATCCTCGCGATGGCCGCAACGCGCGGTTTCGGCGATCCGGACGACCCGGAGGTCGGCGCCGACAAGATGTGGACGCGGATGGGACCGTTCGCGTCGTTCTTGCCGCTTCTTTACCGATTCCACGACATCACGATCACCAACGAGGCGCTTGCCGGTTTTCTGCTCGATAACGACACATCGATCGTTCCTCTGGTGCGCGCGAATTTCGGGTTTCCCGAAGGACCCGTCGGGCACGACTTCATCGGATATTTTCCGAACGATCCGAACACGACATACACGTGGCGCCATTTCGATCGCATGGACCCGCCGGAAGTCAGCCACATCCAGAATCTGATGCCGTGGGTGTACAGGGGACCGACCGACGCGGTGGACCCCTATTACGGCGCGCGCACGAGCATCGACCTGAAGGCCGCGGATCGCCTGGATACCGAGGGCACCTGGCGGGACAAGTACTTCCGCTTCCGGACTTCGCGCATGGACGCGCCGGTGTTCGGCATCGCGACGCGCATGCTCATCGAACGCGCCGACAACTACTCGGAATATCGTGACATGCTGCCGCCGGCGCGCGGGCAAAATCGGCCGCGAACGCAATTCGGATTCGAGGTCATCTCGCGCCCGACGTGGGAGCACATGGACCCGGTCATCGCCGACGCGGCGACCAACGATTTCTACCCCGCCCTGATCGACTGGATGCGCCGCTTTAGCAAGGACGCGCCGATCGGGCCGGCCGCCGAGTAAGTCGCAAGAACGCGGAACTCCCGGCGCCGCGGCGTCCCCATCGCGAATCGGTCGCCGGCGTCTTTACGGCTTACCGCGCGGGGCGCAATATTTCGTAAAATTACTTACAATTCGATGGCGATGGGCCATAGCGGGGAGTGTGCGCCTTCATGGAACCGGACAACCATTCGACATTCGATGCCATCGTCGTCGGGACAGGACCGGGCGGCGCGACCGTCGCCCGCGAACTGACCCTTCAAGGCAAAAAAGTCCTGATGCTGGAACGGGGTCCGGGCGGCCCGATTCGTGGAGATTTTCGGCAATACCTGACGGAATTGCTCTGGCCGGGGCGCGGCCTGCTTGTCACGCCGGAACTCCTGGGGATGGTTCGCGGCATCACCACGGGCGGCAGCTCGATATTTTATTACGGCACCGCGTTTTCGCCGGCCTTTGAAATGCTCGAACGCCACGGCGTCGAAATCCGCGGCGAGATCGAGGAGACGCGGCGCGAGTTGCCGATCGGGCCGCTCAAGGACGAGATGATGTCGCCGATGGCCAACCGCATCATGGACGCGGCTCGCCAAACCGGCTTCGACTGGCGCCCGCTCGACAAGTTCATGGATCAGAAAAAGTGGCGCCCGGAATTTCGCTTCGGATACTACGGCGATCCCCATGGCGTGAAATGGAGCGCGCGCATGTACGTGGACGAAGCCGTGGCCGGGGGCGCGGTCTTGCAAAACCACGCGCACGTGCGTCGCGTGATCATCGAAAACCGCAGGACCGCGGCGGGCGTCGAATACGAATGGCGCGGTGAGCGGCGGAGGATTTTCGCGCCGGTGGTGGTCCTGGCGGCGGGGGGCATCGGCTCGCCGATCGTCCTTCGCGACAGCGGCGTTTACGGCGGCGGGTACGACTTTTTCTTCGATCCGCTCATCACGGTCTGCGGCGCCCTCCCGGACGTCCGCCTTCGCGCCAACGAAATTCCGATGTCCGCCGGCATCCATCTGGACGAAGCGGGCTACATGATGACGGACATGCCCGTGCCGGCGACCACGCACGCGGCTTTCGCGACGCAGGGTTGGCGTCCCGGTCAGATATTCGCACACGCCAGGACCGCGACGATCATGATCAAGCTTCGGGATTCCCTGGGAGGCCGGCTCACCGACCGCGGCGGGGTACGCAAGAAACTGGGGAAGGACGACCGGGCCAATCTGGCGCACGGTTTCGAAAACGCGAGGAAGATCCTCACCGCCGCGGGGGCCAAGGATGTCTACAAATCCTGGTGCCTGGCCGCCCATCCGGGTGGGACGGTCAAGATCGGCGAGATGGTGGACGCGGGCTTGAAGACGCGGATCGACAACCTGTACGTGTGCGACTGCTCGGTTATCCCGGAGTCGTGGGGACTGCCGCCGGTGTTGACGTTGATCGGCCTCGGGAAGCGCCTCGCGCGGCGGCTCTCGGCGTAAGCCGGAATCAACGCTGGTTTCCGGCGGCGACGGATCGGCGGAAGGGCCGGCCGGGCGATGCCGCCGGCCGCGACGTCGCCAAAAGAAATGGGCGGACCCTTTCGGATCCGCCCATTTGGATTTGAAAATCCGGCGACGACCTACTCTCCCACAGAATTACTCCTGCAGTACCATCGGCGCTGGAGGGCTTAACTGCCGTGTTCGGGATGGGAACGGGTGTGACCCCTCCGCTGTAGCCACCGGAAACCGGATTCGAAATCAAAAAAAGAACGATTAGCGCGCTGATTGGAGTGAATACCGCAACGGATCGACAATTTCGTTCGGTTTGAAACCGAATGCTTGGCAAGCCTCACGACCGATTAGTACCGGTAAGCTGAACGCATCACTGCGCTTACACATCCGGCCTATCAACCTCGTGGTCTACAAGGGGTCTTTAGTGCCCGAAGGCAAGGGATATCTTGTTTTGAGGGAGGCTTCCCGCTTAGATGCTTTCAGCGGTTATCCTTTCCGGACGCAGCTACCCAGCAATGCCCCTGGCGGGACAACTGGCACACTGGAGGTCCGTTCACCCTGGTCCTCTCGTACTGAGGGCAACTCCTCTCAAATATCCTACACCCACGCCAGATAGGGACCGAACTGTCTCACGACGTTCTAAACCCAGCTCACGTACCACTTTAATCGGCGAACAGCCGAACCCTTGGGACCTTCTCCAGCCCCAGGATGTGATGAGCCGACATCGAGGTGCCAAACCTCCCCGTCGATGTGGACTCTTGGGGGAGATAAGCCTGTTATCCCCGGCGTACCTTTTATCCGTTAAGCGACGGCCCTTCCATGCGGAACCGCCGGATCACTAAGACCTGGTTTCCCACCTGCTCGACTTGTTGGTCTTGCAGTCAAGCTCCCTTATGCCTTTACACTCTTCGGCTGGTTTCCAATCAGCCTGAGGGAACCATCGCGCGCCTCCGTTACTTTTTAGGAGGCGACCGCCCCAGTCAAACTACCCACCATGCAGTGTCCTCGACCCGGATAACGGGCCTGAGTTAGAACTCCCGGATAATCAGGGTGGTATTTCAAGGTTGGCTCCACCGAGACTGGCGTCCCGGCTTCAAAGCCTCCCACCTATCCTACACAGACTAGCCAAGAATTCACTGCAAAGCTGTAGTAAAGGTGCACGGGGTCTTTCCGTCTAGGCGCGGGTAGTGGGTATCTTCACCCACACTACAATTTCGCCGAGTCCATCGTTGAGACAGCGCTGAAGTCGTTACGCCATTCGTGCAGGTCGGAACTTACCCGACAAGGAATTTCGCTACCTTAGGACCGTTATAGTTACGGCCGCCGTTTACCGGGGCTTCAGTTCGCCGCTTCTCCCACCGAAGTGGAATGACAGCTCCCCTTAACC
>JAIOHV010000218.1 GCA_019912885.1 bacterium | reverse complement strand
GGTCGTCGTGGTCGTCGTCCCCTGGCAGTTATCCACGTTGGCGCGGATCATGGCGTTGCCCGCGTGAAAATCGTTCATCGGGCGCCATCCCTGCGTGTCTTTGAGAACCCAGCTATGGTCGTCGTCGTTGTCTTCATCGCGGCCGACATAGTTCACGCCGCCCGCGATGCGCCGAAGGCCGACGCACCAGGATCCGCTCACGATCGGATCGTCGAACTCCGGTATCCCCGAAACGGACGCGTCGTTCCACGCTCCGGCGATCGGGGTGAACGTGGACGACTCCCAGATGAAACCGTCCGGCGGGCCGTTGCCGTCCGGATCTTCGTACACAACCCAGCGCATCGTGCCGCCATTGACCTGCGTGATGTAAGCGGAAATTTCGCGCAGATAGCTGGGGTATTGCGACGGCGAAAGGCAGGCGACGATCGCGGACAGGCCGTCGTTGATCGGCGTTTCGCCTTCGGCGGTGCCGTCGTCCTCGATCATTGATTCCCAGACGACGTCACCGCAGTCGTCGAGGATCGCGCCGATCAGGTCATATTCGCCATCGAAGAACCAGACGGCGTGCAGCAAACCGTCGTCGGCAAGCTCCCAGTCCCAAACCGCCGTTTGCGCGAGGGCCGAACCATCAGCGACCGCAAGCGCGTTGTCCGGCGCGCGATCAAGATCCGCCGCAAGAAAAGCGGCCGTCAATCCCCCGGCGATCAGGCAAATTCCGAAAACGGTCAGAAGACGGTTCCCTGGCATTGTTTGCTCCTTTTTCTTGCGCAAGCGCGAATTTTTCGACGCTGCCAGAATATATATAAATTATTCAAATGAATAGACGAAAAATATACGGCATAAGTCGCACAGCATTACGAAATTACACGATTGCGAAGTTGCGGGTAACCGCACGCAAACGAATGGGAGGAGCGCGCCGCGCGAGCGGTAAGAGCGCGTCACCTTTCGCCTTATTTATTACGCACCTTGATTGGCGGATGTCAGGCGATCGGCGGGGCGGCGACGGCCGGTTCGGCACCGACCATCTCCAAATAGCGGTTTGTCATCCCGTGTGGAATGCGAAGTTCTTCGATGAGCTTCAACATGCGATACAGGCGTTTTTGACGCACTTCGTAAGTATTCATACCGTCCTCGGAATACCACTGGCACCAGTGCTCCGGCTTGGGCAAAACGATGCCGAATCGCTTCGGATCGTTTTCGAGCGGGCTTTGCGCCGTGACGATGCACGCGGACAGGGCGGAGATGCTGTCGATGAGATCGCGGTTCTCGCGCAGGAAATCCATCGTCTCGGTCAGTTCGATTTCCGTCTCGCCGGGGAAGCCGACGATGAGGTTGACGATGACCTTGATGCCGGCGCGTGTGCAGCGTTCCATGACCTCGCGCGCCTCGGCCGCGGTGAAGCCCTTTTTCATGAGGCCGAGCACCTTGTCCGAAAAGCTCTCCACGCCGAACACCAGGCTCGTGCAACCGGACTGCTGAAGCAAAAGCAGCGTTTCGTCGTCCATGCGCGTGTCGATGATCGCCTGGCCGGAGTAGTGCATTTCGACGTTGTTCTCGATGACGAGCTCCGCGAAGCGCCGCAGGTTCTTGAGGTAGCCGTTGATGAGCAGATCGTTGAACTGGAAGTCCGTCACGCCGTAGCGGTCCTGGTAGAACTTCACGATCTCCAGCATCTTTTCGGCGGAATGGTATCGGTACTTCGGCGTGATTTGCGGATCGTTGCAGAACGTGCAGCGGTTGACGCATCCCCGCCCCATCATCAGCGGCAACTGCCGCGTGCGGTAGAGGTCGAGGTTGAAATCGTCGAACAACGGCACGGGGATCTGATCGAGCGGGCGCACCGTTTCGTCGATCGTCGGTTTGCGGCAAATCTTTTCCGGATCGTCGGACATCCACTCGATGCCCGGAAGTTCCGAGAGATCCTCACCGTCGCGCAGCGCCGAAAGAAAGCGCGGAAAGTTCAACTCGCCCTCGCCGAGCATCACCGCGTCGAACGCCTCGCCGACGAGCTTTTGCCGATCGACCGGCCAGGCCGTGCCCGGCCCGCCGAGGATGATCTTGGCGTCCGGCAACACCTCGCGCACGCGGCGAGCAACGCGGCAGGAGAACGGCAGGTTCGATTCGTTGGTCGAAAGGCCGACGACGCGGGGCTTGCGCCGCTTCACCTCGCCGATGAACGCATCGACGCGCGGTTCGACCGCCTTTGCCACCGCGTCGAACTTTTCGCCCGGTTGCCAGAACTTGAGGTTCTCGGGCTCCCACCAGCGCTTGAGGCGCTCGTCGCACGACGCGTAACACTCCACATTCAGGTCGCGCGCGACGACCGCGAATCCCTTTTCGCGCGCGGCGGTCGCGATGGACGCAATGCCCATCGGCGGGAAGTTCACGCCCCACGGCGGCGCGAGCAGCAACATCGCGTCGAGCGGGCCGGCGTCCGTGTCCGAATGGCCGTTGCCGTTTGACTTGCCGTTGCCGTTTCCGGTCTTGCCGTTTGCGTCGTCCCCATGACCGATGTGCTCGGCCATCGCCATGCGACGCGGAACACGCGCGGCCTTTTCCGACAACGAACGGTTGACGTCGGTCGCCAGCGCCGCGGTGGCAAGGCCGTTGGCGAGCGCCTCGCGCGCTTCGGGCGACAATGAATCAAAGTCGATGGTCGATTCCACGGATGCCGCCTCGCCGCCGGCTTCGCGGGCCAGAGCCGCTTCGGCCTCGCGCCGAATCTTTTCCATACGCGCGCGTTCGCGGGCGGCGTTGTCGGCGACGTCGCGCTGATCGCGGTCGGCCTCGTCGTAAATGTTCACCGTGTGGATGTGCTTGTTGCGCTCGGCCAGAAGCGACGTGACGCGGATGACGCGCTCGAGGCGCTTTTCGTATGTGTTCGAGCCGTCGGCCGTGAACCATTTGACGGACCCGCCTTCGGGCGCGAAACGAATGTCGAAATCCTCGAACCGCTCAAAAAGCTCGCTGCCGAGATTCACGAGGCACGGCGAGACGGAGGCGACCTGGCCGATGATGTCGCGGTTGTCGCGGATGAAGTTGTAGGTGTCGAGGAATTCCTCCTCGCCTTCGCCCGGGAAGCCGCAGATGATGTTGATGATCGGTTCGATTCCCGCCTTCACGGTGTTGCCGAGGACTTCTTTCGCCAGCTCCTGCGTGTAGTACTTGCGCATCACGCGAAGGACCTTGTTGTTGAAACTCTCGATGCCGTACACGATGCTCATGCACCCGGCCTTGCGCATCTTGGAGAGCAGCTCGAGCGTCATCTCCTTGCGGATGATGCACTGCCCGCCCCAGGCGACCTGATAGCCCTTCTCGAGGATGAGATCGCAGAACTCCTCAAGCACCCCGACGTGGCCGTTCATCAAGAGGTCGAGGAACGTGAAGTGGTGCGCGCCGCGATGGAGCACGTGCCACTCCATATCCGCGAAGATCTCCTTCGCGGGCCGGTGGCGGTACTTCTGATAGATCTGGTGGTCGTTGCAGAACGTGCACTTGCGAACGCACCCTCGGCTGCCCAAAAGCGGAATCGCGGTGCCGGTGTATTCGTTGACGTTCAGCTCTTCCATCGTCGGCGTGGGGATCGACGTGCCCTTCTTGACGAGCGCGCGATCGACGCTGTCGTACGTGAAGCTCGTGCCGATCTTCACCAGGCCGTAGACGTCCTTCGGCGCGCGATTCTCGTTGGCCGCGCTGACGATCTCCGGAAAACCGACGTCGCCCTCGCCGAAGAACAGGTAGTCGCCGTCCGCGGGCGTGAGCGTCTGCACGTCGAAGCTGTTGGTGATCGCCGGGCCTCCGAACACGATGACCTTTTCGGGCGCCAACTTCTTGAGGCGCCGCGCGGTTTCCATCGTAAAAAGGTAGTTCGACGTGCAAACGGAGAACCCGACGAGCCTCGCGGGGTGCGCGGCGATCTGTTTCAGGTAATGTTCGGTCAGCTCCCACAGCGATTCGTAAGTCGCCGGGAAGAACTCCGGATCGGCCCACTCCTTGTAGCGGTCCATGCGCCAGAGCGAACGATCGTGGCAGCGGTTGTGGATCTTCACGTTCATATCGACCGCGACAACCTTGAACCCGGCGTCGCGGGAGACCTGCGCGAGATACGCGATCGCCAAAGGCGGCACATCGACGCCCCAAACGGGGCACTTGATGAGCATGACGTGCGCGAAATCCGCCGGCACCGTCTCCCAGCGCGGCTCACCCTTGGACGGGTCGAAATCGTCAAGCGCCGGCGCGCACGTCGCCATCGTCGAAAGCAGATTCGCGCCCACGACGGTCGTTTCTTCCTCGAAGATCTCCGGTTCCGCGACGGGCTCGGGCAGCACGTCGATATCCGCCGCGCGTTCGGCCGCGTTGGTCACCACGATCGGCAGGCCAAGCTCCTTGACCGCCGCGGTGAGCTTCGCGAGGCGCGCCATGCGCACCTCGGGCGTGTTGTCGCCGAGGCGCCAGCCGACGTCGCGCGTCGCGTAGTCGTCGAACTCGATGCCGAGCTTGTGCCAGTTCTTCTCGATCGGCGCGTCCTCGAGGAGGATGCACGAGTTCAGCGAGGTGATGCCGCAAATCCACTCGCGGTTGCGGCGGATGAAGTCGATGGTGATGTCGACGTCTTCTTCCTGCTCGCCCGGGAAGCCGACGAAGAAGTTGAGCATCGTGTTGATGCCGGCGCTTCGCGCCTGCTTGAGCGCGCGCTCCATGTCGTCGACGCGGAAGCCCTTGCCCATGCGCTTCAGAACGCGGTCCGAGCCGGACTCCACGCCCATGTTCAGGGTATAGCAGCCGGCCGTGGCCATCTTTTGCAGCAGCTCGCCCGTCATGTCGCCGCGCGGCTGGAAGAGCGCAATCCAGCGGATGCCGAGGTCCATCGCGATCAGGTCGTCGCACAGCTCCTCGAGAACCTGGAGGTCGCCGTTGATGAGCAGGTCGTTGAAGCGGAAGCTTTTGCGTCCCGTGGTTTCGACAAGGTGCCGAAGCTCGGAGGCGATGTGGCTTCCCGGCCGGGTGCGGAAGCCCGTGTTGCGATTGTTGTCGTTGCAGAACGTGCAAAACGCGACGCACCCGCGCGAAAACTGCACGGGCAGATCCTCGCCGCGATAGGCGTCGAGCGGGAACAGATCGTACGCCGGCGGCGGCAGGAGCGTCAGGTCGGACAGGCGCGGGCGCGGCGTGTATCCCGCCAGATCGCGGCCGACGAAACGATCCGTGCCGGGCAGGCCCGTGGGGTCGCCACCGCGAAAAATGCGTTCGAGAAGCGGAATGAACGTCACCTCGCCTTCGCCGATCACGAAGTGGTCGACGAGATCGTGCGGGAACAGGCGCCGCTCGTTTTCGGTCTGGATGCCGCGCCCGCCGATGATGTGGATGATCTCGGGATTCGCGCGGCGCAGCCGGCGCATCACCTCGATCGTGAACAGGCGATTGGGCGAATAGACGGTGAAGCCGACGACACGCCGGCCGGACTCGATGATGCGCGCCACGGCGGCGTCGATCGGCCGCGAAAACGCGGCGACGATGCGCCGGCACGAGTCTTCATCCGTCCAGTGGCGGAAGCTGTCTTCCTCGAAGAAGCGCCGAAGCGCCGGAGACGCGGCCTGATACAACTCGATATTGAGATCGACCACGAGCGGGTCGTAGCCCTGATTGCGCATGAAGCCCGCGACGGTCGCCATGCCGAGCGGCGGCATGTCCACGCCCCAAACCGGGCAGAGCACGAGTGCGACCTCGTTGTGGCCCGGAACCTCGCGCACCGGCTCGCCGCGCAAAACCTTGTCCACGCGGCCCATCAGCGCGATCAACTCGGCGCCGACCGCGTCGAGCCGGGATTGCGTATCCTCGATCTTCTTCGCGTAGAGCATCTCGCTTGGCATCACGTCTTCCGTGTTCTGGAACTCGATCCGTATGCCGAGCTCATGGAGCTTACGTTCGATACGAGCCACGCGTTTTGCGCGTAAATCCGGCGTATTGTCACCTGAAACCCAGTGATTGGTCCAACCATTCTCCAGTCGGTCGATCGGTTCAATGCCAAAAACGTGAGATTTCTTCTCAATCGGCGTGCCGTGGATGATGACAAGGCCGTTCAAACTGCGCACCAGCCCGATCGACTCGCGGTTTTCCTCGAGAAAACGCAGCGTCGCCTCGACGTCCTCGTCCGTCTCGCCCGGGAAGCCCGCGATGAGGTAGATGACCACGTCGATCCCCGCCGCGTGCGCGTCTTGCAGCATGCGCCCGGCCTCGGCGGCGTCGTAATATTTGTTCATCCGGCGCAGCACGCGATCGGAGCCGGACTCGACGCCGAACTCCAGGCGATAGCACCCCGCCTGCTTCATCTTGTGGAATTGTTCGGCGGTCAGCGGGCGGTTTGGCGACATGCCCGCGGACCACGTGACATCGAGGTTGGCCTCGATGATGCCGTCGCAGATCGCCTCGAGCATCGCCGGGTCGTTGTTCACCATCGGATCGACGACAGAAAAGATTTTCGTGCCGTGACGTTCGACGAGCGTCCGAAGTTCGCGGACGACGTTCGCGGCGGGCTTGTAGCGCGCGTCCTGCCAGAGGTCGGGGATGTTGCAGAACGTGCAACGCCCGACGCATCCGCGGCTCCACTCGACGACAAGCGCGGGCGAGCCGTAGGCGTTCGCGTCGAAATCGCGGAAATCCGGCGGCGGCAACGCGGCGAGGTCGGGGAAGAACGCGGGCGCGTTCAGCGTCTCCTCGCCTTCCACGCGATCCCAGCGCGCAAGTCCGGGGCAATCGAGGATGTCGCGCCCCTCGCGGATGCGCGTCAACAGCGCCTCCATGACGGCTTCGCCTTCGCCGACGAGGAATCCGTCGATGAACTCGTGCAGGAACGACGTCACGTGGCGGCGCAGGTCGATATGGCTGGCATGCGGGCCGCCGACAAAAACGAACGAATCCGGCGCAAGCTCTTTCAGGCGCTTCAGGAAGATTCGCGTCGGCACCTCCTTGCGCGAGACCATGTTGATGCCGAAGACCTTCGCGCCGGACGCGGCGGCTTCTTCCGCGAGCGTGCGCAGATCGTCACCGAACGCGGCGTCCACCTGTTCCTCGCCTTCCCAGAACGGACCGCGTTCCCAATCCCAAAGGTTGCGCTTGGGCGGATCGGACATGTTGTAAAGCCGCACGTTGCCGTCGAGCACCTTCACCCGCCAGCCCTTTTCGCGCAGGTAGCCGGTGATCGCCCCGATGCCGAGCGGCGGCGCCGATACCTGCCACGGCGGCGGAAGGAAAAAGAGCGCATCCGCGTTGCCGTCTTCCGCGGCCTCCATTTCGGTCGCCGGACCGACGGGCGCGGCCGGGTCAATCGTCACCGCGTCGCCAAGATCGTAGCTCGCCGGCGAATCGTCGCCGGCGTTAGGCGGAAGCGGGCGCGGGTTCGCGACCGACCGCTCGCTATCGCTCGCGGCACTGACATCGCAACCCGGCGTTTCGGGTTCCGCGTCGCGCGTGTCAATCGGCACGTTCGGCTTGCCGATGAAGTTGACCGCGACGAAATCCCCGGCGCCTGGATGGGGGCCGGTCGCGGCAACGGAAAGATCGCGATCCTGGGCGAGGTTGGCGCCCTCGGCGGGAATGGCGTCCTCGCAACTCACGCAAAGAAATTCGTCGGGGAGGCGCTCGCCGCTTCCGAGCGCATCGAGAAATCGCGCGCGCCCTTCGCCGCGCCACACCGCCGCCAGGCCGCCGTCGCGGGCGACGTTGCCGAACACGACCTTGCGCCGCCAGTCCATGCAGCAGGGAATGACATCGCCGTTGAACAACACGTGCGCCATTTTGTACGCCCAGATCGTCTTGCAACCGGACGTGCGCGGCGTGTACGCGCGCTCGTGTCCGTAAACCGGCACGCTGCCCGCGCGGGAGATGTAGCCGTCGTCGAGGTCCACGCGCGTCACGCCGATCTCACGCCAATGTTCGGCGGCGCGGGCGTATTCCCCGGGTGTGATGTGCGGGCGCACCTTGGTGATGTTCACCTGGATGAAATTATCGCCACGCACCGCGAGGGCGCGGTCGATGAAACGTTCGAGCCTCGGCCGCGCCGTCGCCCAGTCCTTGCGCCCGGTGATTTTTTCGTAGGTGTCCGGTTCGAGCGCGTGGATGGAGATGCCCAGCCAGGACAGACCCGAGTCGATCAGCCGCTCGCCGAAGTCGCCGTCAAGCAACAGGCCGTTCGTGATGATGTAGATCTCCGCGTGCGGCAACGCGCGGCGCATCATTTCGATTCGCGCGGGGAGCTTTTTGTCGAGCGTCGGCTCGTTCATCAGATAGAGCAGAACGCGCGACAGATCGGGGAAGCGCTTCACCTCGTCCACGAGGCGCGCGTACACCGCGTCGTCCATCTCGCCCTGGGCCTGCGTCTTTGCGGTATCGGGCCACGGGCACATGACGCACCCGCTGTTGCAGCGCGAGACCGTCTGGACCATCAAGTGTTTCGGGAACTCGATGGACTTGGCCTCGCGGGCGTTCACGACTGCGAACCCGTGGGGAACGACGCGCACATGATCGAGCTGCGCGGCTGCGCGACCTTTTGGGCGTCGGACGCGCCCTCGCCGCCGGCCCACTGGCCGTGTTCGTCGTGCGTCGCGTGTTCGGGATCCGTGATGACCTCGGTTTCGATCGGAATACCGAGATCGTGCACCTTGTCGATCACCTTGCGCACGCGCATCGCGCGGCGCAGCGGCGTGTCGTCGCCCTTGCCCTGCCAGTTGTCCTTCCACTGCACGTCGTGACGGTCGAACTCGACGCCGAACAGGTCGGCGCGCTTTTCGATGGCGGTGCCGTATTCAATCGTCAGGCTGCAAAGATTGCGGATCATATCGACCGCGCCCCCCCATCGATCGAGCCAGTCGCACGTCTCCTGCACCGTTTCGTCCGTTTCGCCGGGGAAGCCGACGATGAGGTAGAGCATCACCTGGATACCGGCGTCCTTGCAGTCGCGCATCATCTGGCCGGCCTCGTCGGGCTTGAAGCGCTTGCCCATCTTGCGAAGCATCGTGCGGCTGCCGGAATCGACGCCGAACTCAAGCTTGAAGCAGCCCGCGGCCTTCATTTTTTCGAACGTGGATTTGCCCACAATACGATTGGGCGAGATGCCCGCGGACCATTTCACATGGATGCCTGTCGCGACGATCGCGTCGCAGATCGCATCGAGCAATTCCGGATCGCCGTTGACCATCGGATCGACGATCGTGAAGCGCGAAATGCCGTGGCGCTCGTGCAGCGTACGCAACTCGTCGGCGACCTTTTCGGGCGCCTTGAAGCGGAACGCGTTCCAGTAATCGTTGATGCTGCAATACGTGCACCGCGCGACGCACCCGCGGTTCCACTCGACGACGAGCCCCTGCTCCTCGTAATCCGCGAGGCGGAAATCGGAGAAGTCGGGGATCGGAAGCTGGTTCATATCCGTGATGAAATGCCCCGGGATGACGCACTCCTCGCCGTCGGGGCGTCCGGACACGAACCCCGGCAGATTCGCGAGCGGCGCACCGTCGCGCAGGCGCCTCAGCAACTCGTCGCAGGCCAGCTCCCCCTCGCCGACGATGAAGCCGTCCACGAGATCGCCGCAAAGCTGGCGGATGTGATCGCGCGACTCGCGCCAGCCCGCTCCGGGCCCGCCGACGAAGACCTTGAGATCGGGCAAGCGCTCCTTCAGGCGTGCAAGGAAGATGGCGCTCGCCGCTTCTTTTCGCGAAACGACGTTGATGCCGAGAACGCGCGGGCGATGCGTCGCGACCTCGTCCGCCAATTCGCGCAGAAGGGGGCCGAATTTCACCTCGACCGGTTCGGGATCTTCCCAGAACGCGCTGTTGTCCCACAGCCATAGCGGGCGCAGCGACGTGTCCGTCTTGTGATAGGCGCGCGTGTTGCCGTCGATGACCGCGACATTCCAGCCGCGCCCGCGAAGCCAGGCGGACAACGCGGCAAGCCCCAGCGGCGGGCCGGTCACCAGCCACGGCGGTGGCGAGAACAAAAGGATGTCCACGGGCCGCGCGGACGCCCCTGGCTCGCGCGCGCCGTTGGCGCGGCCGTTCGCGCCGGGTCCGTTAATGAACATCGACATTCGCTGCCTTTCGCCGCGGACGAACCAGGAACGGGCCGAGCGCGAGCGCGTCGAGCCCGGCGGCGAGGAAAGCCCGGATCGCATCCCGCGGCGTGGCGACGATCGGCTCCTCGTGCATATTGAAGCTCGTGTTGAGGATGGCCGGCAAACCCGTCAGATCCTCAAAACGCGCCAGAATATCATAGTATAGCGCGTCTTCGGCCCTCTTGAACACCTGCGGGCGCGCCGTGCCGTCCACGTGGACGACGCCCGGGCACTTCGTTTTCATCTCGTCCGTGCAGTCAAAGCAGATATTCATGAAGCGCGCCGTGAATTCGGCGCCGGCGATCCCCACAAACAGGTCCGGCGCCCGCTCGGCGCGCACCGCCGGCGCGAATGGCATGAACTCGCTGCGGCGCAGTTTCTCGTTCAACCAGTCGTTGGCCGACGGGTCGTCCGGGCGAAAAAGGATCGACCGGTGTCCGAGCGCGCGGGGGCCGTATTCCATGCCGCCGTCGAAACGCGCCACGATCTTGCGATCGGCGACAAGCCGCGCCACCGCCGTCGCGAGATCGTCGGGCCGCTCGTGTTCGAGCCGGGCGTCGCGGATCGCCGCCTCCAATTCGTCCTCGCCGTACGCCATGCCGAGATAGGGCGTCTCGAGAGTCTTTCGACCGCGGCGCGAAGCGCCAAGCGCCGCGCCGGTCGCGAGGCCGCCGTCGGACATGTTCGGGAAGATGTAGATTTCCTGCACGCCCGAAAGCTCGTGCAGGCGCTGATTCAACTTGACGTTCTCGAAGATGCCGCCCGCGAGCGCGAGGCGCGACTTGCCGGTGCGCTCAAGCCATCGGGAAACGAACCTGCCCATTTGCGCCTCGAGGTTGCGCTGGCAGGCGGCCGCGATGTCCTCGCGCCTGTGGCCGCGAATTTTTCGATAAAGCCCCCACGCGCGCGGGTTCGGCATCCAGACGCGAAACGTCGAAAAACCCGGCCCGCGAAAATGCGCACTCTTTTCGAATTCGTCGAGTAGCAACGACGGATCGCCGTACGCCGCGAGGCCCGTGACCTTGCCCTCGTGCCGGTTCGGGATGAAACCGAGGTATTCGGTAATGCGCGAGTAATACGGGTTGAACGCGCAGCGGCCATCCTGGGCGAAGATGCGGGATACGCGCCCGGCGCAGGCGATCGACACGGTTGCGGACAGGCCGTCGCCCATCGCGTCCGCGGTGACGACCGCCGCGTCGTCAAATGGCGCGGTGAGGTACACGGACCAGGCGTGGCACAGGTGATGATCGAAAAGCTGGACGTCGCAGTCATAGCCGTGCGCGCGCAAGCCGCGCCCGATCCACCAGCGCGACAGGCGAATTTCGATGGAACGCAACACGGAAATGGCCCGCGCCAGCAGGTGGTACATGATGTACAGATCGAACAGGAAGCTGAACTGGCCGGCGCTTCGTTTGACGCGCCGATGCCAGCCCTTCACGAGGCGAAGGCCGAAAATCGGCGTGAACTCACTGCCGACCGCGACGAGATCGACATCGTCCGGAGTCACCCCCGCGATGGAAAGGCATGCGTCGATGGCGCCCCACGGGAAGGCCATCGAATTTTTTTCACGGTCGATGCGTTCTTCGTTGACGGCGGCGACGAGGCGCCCGTCGATGACGACGGCCGCCCCGGCTCCGTGGTTGTCGGAGATGCCGAGAACGATCATGCCGTCAAAGCTTGCAGCACCGGGCGCAGCCGGGAGTGAGTCCTTTGCGCAGGAGCGCGCGGAAGCGGCGGTAGCGTTCGCCGTTCCAGATCTCGGCGAGCGGCTTCTCCTTGATGTTCCCCATCTTCATGTAGAGGAACTGGCAGGGATAGACGTCGCCGTCGGAGTTCACGTACGTCGAACGCCAGATGAAAACGCACCGGCGGTCGAGGTCGAACTTCGGGCTGTACCAGGTCTTCATCTCGTCCGCGTTCAACACCGGCTTGGTGAAGATCTCCCGATTCTTTTCGAGGATGTCGAGGATCGGCTCGTACATGCGTTCGGGCGGCTCGTATTGGAAGTGCAGGAGCTTGTCCGGCGCCTCGCCGAAGTTTTCGATCCAGTAGTTACGGTTGGCCTCGGCTTCCGTCGGCGTCACGAAGTTCAGGTGCGACAGGCGCATGACGAGGTTGTCGCGCCCGTCGAGCTCCCGCACGAAATCCGGCAGGTGGGGCAGCGACTCCGCGGTGATGACGTAGTTGATCATCGGCCCCGGCGACGGCCACGCGGCGCGGAACAGGTCGAGCGCGTGCATCGTCTTGTCGTACGCGCCGTCCATCAGCACGGCCTTGTTGTGGGCCTCGCGCGTGCCGTGAAAACTCAGGATGACGACGTCAAGGCCGATGTCGCGAAGGCGCGTCACCTGCGGCTCTTTCAACAGCGTGCCGTTTGTGACGACGCCGACGGGCATGCCCCGCCGCTTGGCCTCGACGATGATGTCGTAAATGTCCTTGCGCGCGAAAGGCTCGCCGCCGGAGAGAAACAAACCCGCGCCGGTCTTCGAGAGTTGATCGACAAGTTCGACCATTTCCGCCGTCGAAAGTTCCGTGCGTTTGCCGAGAATGTCGTTATTGAAACAGAACGGACACTTGAGATTGCAGACCGTCGTGATGTTCAGGTTCACGATGCTCGGCATGCCGTGCACGCGCCCGTCGCCGAGGTAGTAATCGACGGGGAACGTGATCGCGTCGCGCGCGACGCGAAGCGGCGTGAAGAACGGGCGGAAGGCCCGCATGTTGATGACCTGCGACTTGATTCCGGAAAGAAGCGACATCAGACGCCCCCCCCGCTTGCGCGCGCCCACGCCATCGTGCGCGCGAGGCCTTCGGCGAACGTGACCGCGGGCGCCCATCCGAGCCGTTCCTTCGCGCGCGCGATGTCCGCCGCGCAGCGCTCCTGATCGCCCGGCCTTCGTGGCCGGCGCATGATCGGATAAACCGCCGGGTCCTTGCCCGCGGCCAGGCACACTTCGCGAACCAGGTCGTTGACCGAGCGCTCAACGCCGGAACCGAGATTCACGGCGGTGTTGTCGGCAACACCGGGACGCGACATGCGCTCCCACGCTTCGCACACGTCGTCGACGTAAACGAAATCGCGCGACTGCGTTCCGTCGCCGTCCACGGTACACGGCTCGCCGCGCAGCACCTGGCCGATGAAGATCGCAAGGACGCCCTGATAGGGGTTCGTCAGACTCTGTCCGGGTCCGTACACGTTGAACATCCGCGGCACGGTGACGGAAAATTTCGCCCCCAGGTCGACGCGATTCGCGGTCGCCATCAGAAAGTGTTCCGCCGCGGCCTTGCCGACCCCGTAATACGAGATCGGCACAAGAGGATGCGCCTCGCCCACGGGCAGGGCGCTCAGGACACCATACTCGGTCATCGAACCCGCGTACACGAGCTTCGGCACTTTTTGTTCGATACATTGCAGGGTTACGTTCACGGTCCCCAGCAAATTCGTATTCAGATCGGCGAGCGGATCGTCGAAGGACCGGATGTTGCTCGCCTGCGCCGCGCAGTGAAAAACGACGTCCGGTTGGGTCGCAAACGCCTCGCGCACGTCGGCGACGTTGCGAACGTCGCCTTTGAGGTAGTCGCACGACGGGGGCACGTCTTCCCGACGGCCGGTGGCTTCGTTGTCGATGACGGCCACCGACCACCCGCGCGTCAGCATATGCCGCGCCAGATGATGGCCAATGAAGCCCGCGCCGCCGGTAATCAGGACGCGGCTCAACGGGCCTCCCCGCGCACGACAAAACGCACCAGATGTTCCTTTTCCGTTTCCGAGAGCGCGCCGATGCGCCGGTGTTCGTCCTGGTTGTGCATCAGGTTGTCGCAGGTGCGGTGGCAGGCGATCGACCGGAAAAATGGGTGCGTCTTCTTTTCGACAAGCGCCATTTGGCGGAAGTGGTCGTACACCTTTCCCCGCCAGATGTCCGTGAACGTCTGCTTGTGCAAGTTGCCCATCGGCATCTCCACGCCCCGGCAACACGGCACCACCGTGCCGTCGGTCAGGATGCGGCAGAAAATCCAGCCGATGTAGCAGGGCACCTCGTCCACCGCGACGCGATCGTAGTCGCCCGTTATGGCGCCCGTGGCGTTCACGCGGCGCAGCGTGCCCTCAAAATTGTCCAGGATGAACGGGCGTGGCCGCGTGCGGTTGATCTTTTCCACGCGCTCGGCGACCTCCACAAGATGCGCGCGCACGACGCCAAGGTGATTCGCGTTGAGCAAAAGGCCGTTCATCGGATCGGCGACCGGATCGACCACCGCGTAATAAACGCCGTCCGCGCCTACGCGAAGCGCGAAATCGAGCATCTCGCGCGCCTCCATGTAATTCATCGAAAACAGTACGTTCGCGACGATCACTTGCGCGTGCGGCGCCTTGTTCGCGCAGAACAGGCGCAAAAGCTGCTCGATTTTCTCGAAGGTCTTTTGCGTCTTGGCGGGATGGCTGCGCGCGTACATGTCCGCGGTGCCGGCCCAAATCGACGCGGTCACCTCGTCAACGCCGATCCCGGCCATGCGCTCGACTTTCTTTTCGGTCAGCGCGGTGAAATTCGTCGTCAACGCGGCGATCATCCCGCGCGCCTTCACGTGTTCCAGAAACTCGATCATCTGCGGATGCACGAACGGTTCGCCGCCGCCGGTGAAGCGGATGCGCTTCGTGCCAAGGTCCGCCAGTTCGTCGATGGTGCGGTGCATGACATCCGCGGGCATCTGTTCACGATGCCACTCCTCGGGCGGGGAGAAGCGGCCGAGCAGCGGCGATTTCGTCCAGCACGCGAGGCAGTTGTTGTCGCAGCGGTTGGTCGGATCGATAACGACCTGCTCCGGACCCACGAACGCGCGGCGCCCGTCGAGAATGCCGGCCACATCGCGGTGATCGTAAAGGAACATCTCGAACGGATCGGCCGGCCGACGCGGATCGGCGGCCAGGTCAGGTTCGGGATGCTTCAGCACCAAATCCCCGTTGCCGCTCCCCTGCCCGTGCCCGTGCCCGTCCCCGGATGCGACGATCTCGATATTCCCGATCGCTCCGGAAAAATCGATATCGTCGTTGGCGGCGCGTTTGCGCTCCACCGCCGCCTCCATCGCCGGCACCGGTTTCGCGTACTCCATCGGATTTTTCGCGCGGACCTCGAAATAGTATTCCACGCCGCCCGCGCGGCCGATCGGCAATTCCGCGAAGTGCCGGTGCGGCGAGATGCGCTCCATCGCGACGCGTCTGTATTCGGCGTCGCCCTCGCCTTTCCAGAGCACATCCACGCCATCGACATACGGCAGCGAATCGACGTACTCCACCGGCAGTTTCCCCTCGGCGATCGCGTCGACGAACGCGTCCGCCTCGTCCTCGCGATCCGGGCCGAGCGCGGCGTCGCCCATGTCGAAAAAGCGCGCGCGCGGCAGATTCTCGAGTACGTAGTGCCCAAAGAGCGCGTTGCCAAGCGCAAGGCCGTCGTCCGAGGCGGCGGGCTGAATGAAGATCCGATCGAACGGTGTCTTTTGCAGCACAAGGCCGTTTGCGACCGAATTCAGCGCGACGCCGCCCGCCAGCACGAGATTCTTTCGGCCCGTCTCGCGCGCGAGGTGCGTCGCGACGTGGACCATCGCGTCCTCGAGGCGCTTTTGCGCGGCGTACGCGAAGTCCATGTGGCGCGGCGTGATCGCCTCGAAGAACTTGCGCCCCGGGCCGAACGTCTTGCAAAAGCGCGTGGACAGCCGCGAGAGCGCGGTCGGATTTTCGAGCACGTACGCTTCGTGCCAGAAGTCCATCGCCGACTTGTCGATGCGAATCCGCCCTTCGGGCTGAAGGCGCAGAACGTCGCGCATCGCCTCGACCATCGGCCCCGGCCGGCCGTAGCTCGCCAGGCCCATGAAGCTGCCCTCTTCCATGTCGAGAAGGTGCGAGCAAAGGGCGTAGAAGTAGCCGAGCGACGATTCCGCGAATGCGTCGAACAGTTCCACCATCGGCTTGCCGCGCACGGCGTATCCCGCCGTCAGGCTTTCGGCGGGGTAGTTGCGCGCCTCGCCGCCAGGAAGCCGCGTGAGCAACTCGTCGAGTTTCGGGTGCGTGTGCGCCGCGCGAAAACCCCGCCCGATGAAATCGAGCTCGCGCGGCGAAAAACTCCAGTAGCGCTTGTCGTTCTCGTCGGCGATGACCGGCGCGATGCCGCCCGAGGCGTCCACAGTCAGGAACGCCGCGTCGTCAAACGGCGACGCCAGAAACGCGCTCGCGGCGTGGCCGACGTGGTGCGTGATCTGAAAAATGCGCTCCGGGCGCGGGTAATCCGGAAAGACGGGCACGGGAGCGCCGCCCGGCGCAAAGTAGTGGTCCGTGTCGCAGAAGATCGCATCCACGCCGGCAAGTTCGATGCCCGCCGCGTCGAGCACCGCGCCCATCGCCCGGCGGATCGAATTGCGCCGATCCCCGCGACGCACGCGGCAGATGCGCTCCTCGTTCACCGCGGCCACGAGCTTGCCGTCGGCGAGCAGGCACGCGGCGCTGTCGTGGTCGGAGACGACCGTGCCAAGAACAAATCGCGGCATCACGCGGTCTCTTTCAAAAGCAGGTTGCCGCCGATGGCGATCGCGTCGAGCTCCGTCCCCGCGAAGCACTGAAACGCGTCGAGCGGCGTTTCCACGATCGGCTCGCCGTGATCGTTGAAGCTCGTGTTCAATACGATCGGCACGCCGGTGATGCGATGAAATGCCTCGACGACGCCGCGCAAGCGTGACCCGTCTTCCGGCACCGTCTGCGGGCGCGCGGTGGCATCGACGTGTGTGATCGCCGGGACGATTTCGCGCTTGTCCGCGCGCACCGTGGCGACCAGCAGCATGTGCGGGCTTTCGTGATCGAGTTCGAACCAGTCGCGCGCGTGTTCGGCGAGAACGGCCGGTGCATACGGACGAAACCACTGGCGGTGCTTGACGCGATCGTTCAGGTGATCGCGCATGCCGTCCCACCGGGGATCGGCCAGGATACTGCGCCGACCGAGCGCACGGGGTCCGAATTCCGATCGCCCCCACACGACGCCGACGACAAGGCGCCCGGCGAGAAGACGAGCGACCTCATCCTCGATGCGCCCGGGGCGCTCGATGCGAAAGTTCGGCCAGCGGACGCGAAACATCCGCCCGCCGCGGTCATCCCGATAAACGTGCCCGGACATCGGCCCGCCGCTTTTCGATCCGCGGCTGCATCTTTTCGGACCCGATGTACTGGCCGGTGGCGCGCAGCCACACTTGCGCCGCGCGGAGCACGGCGAGCTGCGTGCGCGAAAGGCCGCGAACGCGGTTGTACATATGCTTGATGCGGCCCAGATCGTCGCACGACTTGTAGCATCCGCATTTCGCGTTCGGGTCGTTTCCGATATTGGAGAACCAGGGGTCCGCCTTGGTGTAGACGTTCGTCTTCTCGCGGAACTCCTCCTGCTTCTCGTTCGTCCAGATATCCATGAACCGCTTTTGGTACAGCGATCCGGTGGGAATGCGATGGCTCTTGAGACAGCTATTGATGTTGCCGTTGGCGAGCACGCGCGCGAACTGCCAGCCGACCGTGCACGGCATGGAGTCGATCACGAGGCGATCGTGCTCCCCGCGCGTCGTGTGATCGCCGGAGATGCGGTTCAGGAACTGATCGAACATGAACAGGTGAACGCGCGCCTCCTTTTCGTCGCCGACAATCCATTGCTTGATGCGAAGCGCCTCCTCGTAAAGCCATTTCGACTGCTCCGCGGAAAGCAGCAGCGAGTCGGTGCGGTCGGGCATCGTGTCGACGAGCGTCCACTCGATCGACTCCGACCGCGTGTCGATGGCGAAGTCCACCATCTTTTTCATCTCGTGGAAGTTCAGATTCGACAGCACGTGGTAGGTCTTGATGTACGGAACGACGTCCTTGACCTCGTTCAGGTACGTCAGCGCCTCCTTGAGATCCCAGAACGCCTCTTCGGTCTTGCTCGGGTGCGTCAGGACATAGGTCTCCGGCGTGCCGGCCCATACGCTGACGGTCATGTAGTCGACCTTCATGCGGGCCAGCTCGTGCGCCACGTCCTTGGTGACGTTGATGAAGCTCGTGTTGATGTTGCAGATCAGCCCGCGCTTTTTGATCGATTCGCAAAGCTGGAGGATCTTCGGGTACGCCATCGGCTCGCCGCCGCCGGCGATGTAGATCTCCTTCGTTCCCGTGGCGACGAGGTCGTCGAGCACATCCTCCAGGATCGACAGGTCGAGCCGCTGCTTCTGCTCCTCCCACGGCATCAGCTTGTCGAGCAGGAGCGGCGAGCGGCACCAGCACGCGATGCAGTCGTTCGGGCACATGTCCGTCGGATCGAACTGCACGGTATGCGGGCCGATATACGCGAAGCGCCCGTCGAGCACGCCCACAACGTCGAGGTTCGCCTCGATGAATCCACGCAACGGCGCAAACGGGCCCAGGTTGTAATCGAGCGGTTTTGGCGGATTTGCGATCTTCGGAAGCGGCGGCCGCGCGCCCTTGTTCGCGAACGGATCGACGCGTTTTTTCGCCGCGTTGCCGTTCGTGCCGGGATCGTTTTCGCCACCGCCGTTTGGGTCATTTCCGTTCGCGGAACCGTTGGACGTGGACTTGCCGTTGGCCGCACCGTTTCCATTCGGGACGCGGGCCGACCCGTTGCCGTTCGACTTGCCGTTGCCATTGGCCAGGCGACTCGGACGCGGTTTTTCCTCGTCGTGAACCGACGGCGCATCCGGCGTGGTCTCGCGCGCGGGAATCGCGGTCGTCTCGCTTGTCGCCACCGCAAGGCCGCCCGCGTCGGACGTCTTGATTTTCGTCGTCACGAATTGAACCGGGACGAAGCCTTCGGGAACCTTTTCGCCATCGCCGGGCGCATCCGAGGCGGATTTCGCATCGACCTTTTCGGGTCTTGCCGCCGGCGCGCTTGCCACGAATTCGCGCGAACCGTTGCCGTTACCGTTGCCGCCTGTCGAGCCTCGCGGCACGCCGTTTCCGCCGCCGGACTTTTTCGGGTCCGCCTTCGCGGCCGGGATCGGCGCCGTCTCCGTTTTCGCCGCCGGCGGCTTGACCCATTTGGAGGTCGGAATTCCGCGCGGCGCGCCCGACGGGGTGACGAGGAACGGCGAGCGCGAGCGCGCATCCTTGCCCGTCTTCCAGTAGAGCAGCCGCGTTTCGTGCAAAATCATGTCGTACGCACGCAGCAGGTTTTCCGCGGTGACGCCCCAGTTGAACTCGGTTTCGGCGCGCTGCCGGGCTTTCGCGGACAGGCGAACGCGCAACTCCTTATTCGCCAGAAGTTGCACGATGCCGTCGGCCAGCGCCGGCGCGTCACCCGCGGGAACGAGGACGCCCGCGTCGCCGATCATACGCGGCACCTCGCCGACGTTGCTTGCCACGATCGCCTTGCCGCTTGCGAGATACTCGCAGACCTTCAGGGGTGACTTGGTTGCAACCTGCGGCGTATCCGCGAAGCACGCGACCGCGACGTCCGCCGCCGCGACGTATTCGGGAATGACTTCGTGATCGACGCTGCCGGTGAAGATGACGCGGTGGCCGACACCGTAGTTTTCCGCGAGTTGGAAAAGCTCGCCGAAACGCTCGCCCCCGCCGACCACGAGGAACGTCGGATTCTCGCCGCGGTCGAGCACGAGCTTGGCCGCCTGCAGGAACAGTTCGGCGTATTGCGCGCCGTGAAGCTGCCCGAGATAGAGCACGATCGGCCCTTCGATGTGGTGCTCCTCGCGCACGCGCGATCCGTCGATATCCGGCCGGAAGCGGTCGATGTCCGCGCCGACGTGGCCGTCGAAGATACGCGCCTCGGGCACGCCGCGCTCGATCGCCATCTTGCGCAGCGCCTCCGACGCGACAGAGACGGAATCGGCCATGCGCGGCAGGACGCGCTCGAACGTTTCGATGGACGCGCCGACGAGGCGGTTCATGGGATTGTAATTGTAGATGCCGAATTCCCAGTCGTCCCAGTCGTAGTGGACCGGCTTGCCGAGGCGATAGCCCGCCCAGAGCGCCGGCACGGACACGTGCGGGAAACACTTCTGGAAATGGATCACGTCCGCCCAGCGCGCGAATTCCATGACCGAACGCATCTTGCCGATAAGCGCCATCTGGTGGCGATAGCAGGGAATCGTGACGAACGGATATTCCTGGCGCGCGGTCGCGTCCTTAAGGTCAAGGCGCGGGTCGATGAGGTGATACATCAGACGCACGTTGTGGCCGCGCTTCACGAATTCCGTCGCGAGATACGTGATGCGGACGGTCCACGGCTCGGAATTCGAGTAGATGTCGTGCGGATGAAGCATCAGAATGTTCATCGAAACGAGTCTCCCGTTCCCGCGCGCGTGCCGCGGCCTCGGCGGGCCGCGCGCTCGTCCGTTCGGACATTAGCCAAAAAATATAGCGAAATTGCGCCCGTTTTCCTAGCGTGCGGACCGTGGGACCGCCGATCTGTGTCCCGCCTCACGCTCCCGGAGCCTCCCGCTCGCCTTGAGCGTCCGGATCGGCCGTCGCGGGCAAGAATCCGTATTCCTCAAGCAGGCGCTGCGTCGCCGCCTGCGCCCCGCGATTCTGTTCAACGACGACGCGTCCGCCGTCCCCGCGCCGCCGGGCGAGGTCGGGGTCCGCGAGGATGCCCGCGATGGCGCTGGCCAGCTCGCCGGCATCCCCAACGACGGCCAGGGCTCCAGCGTCCGAAAGCAGCGCCACCTCGTCGCGAAAGTTTCGGGTGTTCGGGCCGACCACGACCGGCAGCCCCGCACGCGCCGGCTCCAGAACGTTGTGCCCGCCGACCTTCGCGAGCGATCCGCCGACAAATGCGGCGACCCCTTCGCGCCAGACGCCGGCCAGCTCGCCATGCGTGTCGAGAAGCATCAATGCGGAAGGCGAGCGATGGCCGTTGGCCGCCGCCGCGTCGAAGTTCGACCGGCGCACGTAATCCTCCCCGCTCGCCTCGAATAGCCGCGCCACCTCGCCGAATCGCTCGGCGTGGCGCGGCGCGACGAGCGCGCACGCGGCGACGCCTTCGGCTCGCCACCCGCGCACCACGGCAAGCGCGGCCTGCTCTTCCGGAGCGTGCGTGCTCGCAAAAATGATGAGCGGCCGATGCGCGCGAAACGCCCGAACCGCCGCGCGCGCGGGCCCGTCGTCGGCCGCGTCGGAGACGTCGAATTTGAGGTTGCCGGAGATGTGCGCGCGCCCGGTCGGCACGCCAAGACGCACCAGCCGATCGCGATGGATCTCCGATTGCGCGGCGACGAGGGTCAGGTCGCGAAGCCATCGCGAAAGCAGGAAGCGGAAGATGCGAAAGCGCGGGTAGCTCCGATCGGAGATGCGCGCGTTCACAATCGCGACGGGAATCCGCCGCGCGCGGCATGTCATCATGAATAGCGGCCAGAGCTCCGTTTCCGCCAGAACCACACGGTCGACGCGAAGACGCGAGAGCCACACGCCGGGCGCCCACCCCGCGTCCGCCGGAAAATATTCGACGCGGATACCGGGAAAGCGGCGCGACGCCTCGGCATGGCCCGTGGGCGTCGTCGTGGAGACGACAAGGCCGTCGGCGCCGGCACGATCGAGCGCCGCGCGGATGAGGCGATCCGCCATCGCCACCTCGCCGACGCTCGCGGCGTGGATCAGAAGGCGCGGCGACGCCGACGGCGTGACGCGTCCCAGGCGGCTTTCGAGCCCGGTGCGCCAATGCGGGCGAAAGATCGAGACGAAAAGCGCAACGGGCAGCGCCACGAGCGACAACAGCGCGGTGACGATGGCCCAAGCCACGCGGATCAACGCCCGCTCCCCTCGTCGATGCGCGCGCGAAGATTCACAAGCGCGGCGTCGAATGGCGCGCGGAAGTAGTCCGCGTAGGGGCCGTCTTTCCTGAAGCCGCGCAGAAAAAATACGTTCAGGCGTTTACCCGCCGCGCCGCGCGCCCCCAGAACGTGCGGCGGCAATTCCTCCCACGCATCAAAGTGCAAAAAGAGCTTTCGCGAGCGGCCCTGATAATCGACGTACACCACGTCGCGCCCGACAAGGTCGTCGTAGTCTTGCCGGATATCGAACTGGCTTCCGCGCGAGACGTGCGACGCGCAAAAGACGTCGGCCTCCGGGACGTAAAACGCAAGCTCCGAGGCGATCTGGTAACGCCGCGCGAGGATCGCCGCGCCGGGGTGCTCGTCGAGGATCGTCTCGACGCGATCGGCCAGTTCCGACCACCCGTGCGCCTGCGTCGCCGGGTCCATGCCGGCGGGGACAAAAGGCAGCGGGTGCACGGCGTGCACGAAACCGGCGACGGTCACGAATGCCGCAAGCGCGATTCCGCCAAGCGCCCATTTGCGCACGCGCGCGCGATCAAGCCGCGCGATGGCGTAATCCGTCGCGAGGATGAAGCCCGGAATGTACATCGGCGCGGCCCAATTGCCCTGCACCTTCGCGGCAAACGACTGCGCGGCGAAATACAGCGCGAAACCGGCCGTCAATGCCGCCAGGAACACGCGCCCCTCGCCCGCTACATCCGGTCGGCGAAGCACGCGCCACGTCGCGAGGGCGACGAAGGCGAACACGATCGGCGTCGCCACGAGCGCCTGCGCGCCGGCGAAGTCGAGAAACGACACGACGCGGGATAGTCCCGACAGGCTCGCGTCGGAAGCGAGTTTCTTGACGGCAAGAAGCGTCACGGATTCGTGCGCGCGGATCCAAAGATACGCGGGGGCGAAAAACGCGGCGACCATCAATGCGGCGACAAACGGCTCCACGCGTGCAAGCGATCGCCGGGCGTGGCGCGAGAGCACGAAAAACGCGAGCAGCCCGCCGCCGAGGATCGCCGCGGAAAGCTTGGCGTACAGCGCGACGGACCCCGCGAGCGCGGCGGCGTACCACGCGGCCGGCTGGTTGCGCAAAATCGCGCGCGCGAAAAACGCTATTGTCGCGGCAAGCGCCGCGCCGAGCAGCGCGTCGTGCAGCATCAGGACGGAGCCCGCGGCGAAGACCGGCACCACGTTTGCGAGAATCGCGGCGGCCGCCGCGCGGCGGTCATCGCCAAGGGTCGTGCGGCCGAGGTCGTACACGAACGCGGTCGTGATGGCGGCCAGGATCACCGCCCCAAGGCGCACGGTGAATGTCGATGCGCCGAAGATCGCGGCGATCAGAAAATTCGCGAACGCGATCCCGCCAGGTTGATCCCAGTAGGCGGGCGCAACCGTGCGCGACCAGAAAAAGTAATACGCCTCGTCGGGAATGAGGTCGGTGGCGCCGACAAGCGCAAGGCGCACGCCGGTCAACAGCGCGACCGCGCCCGCGACCGCGAGCGTCGGGCGAATCTTCATGCGCCGGTCTCGGCGAACTGCATTTTGTAAAGGCGCGCGTATTCGCCGTCACGCACAATCAGTTCGTCGTGCGTCCCGTCCTCGACAACCCGGCCGTCGCGCAGAACGAGGATGCGGTCGGCACGGCGGATCGTCGAGAGGCGATGCGCGATGACAAACGACGTGCGCCCGACAAGCAGTTGTTCGAGCGCCGCCTGCACCTCGCGCTCGCTTTCCGCGTCGAGCGAGCTTGTCGCCTCGTCGAGAATCAGGATCGGCGCGTCTTTGTAGAGCGCGCGCGCGATCGCCAGGCGTTGCCGCTGGCCGCCGGAGATTTTGACGCCCATCTCGCCGATCACCGTGTCGTAGCCGTTCGGCATCTGCTCGATGAAGCCGTCCGCGTGCGCCGTGCGCGCGCACGCGCGGGCGCGCTCCCTGTCCGCGTTTTCGTCGCCGTAGGCGATGTTGGCGAGCACCGTGTCGTTAAACAGGAAGGTGTCTTGCGTGACCATGCCGATCTGCCGGCGCAGCGATTTGACCGTCACGCCGCGGATGTCGGCGCCGTCGATGCGAATCGCGCCTTCCGTGACGTCCCAGAAGCGCGGTAGAAGGTTGCCGAACGTCGTCTTGCCCGCGCCGGAGCTTCCGACAAGCGCGACGACCTGGCCGGTGCGGACGGTGACGTCGATGCCGTCGAGCACGAACGGGCCGTCGTCTCGATAGCGAAAACGCACGTTGTCGAAATGGATTTTGTTTTCGATGGGCGAAAGTTCCGTCGCGCCGGGCGCGTCGTCGATCGAGGGCGGCGTGTCGAGAACGCTGAACACGCGGCGCGCGGCGGCGAGCGCGGCCTGGAAATTGACGTTCATCTTGTTGATTTTCTTCAGCGGCTCGTACATCAGGCCGAACGCCGCCATGAAGGAAAAGAACGCGCCGGTCGTCAGGCGGCCGTTCATCACCATGAGGCCGCCGCTGACGACGACGACCGCTCCGCCGAGCGCGGCGAGAAACTCGATGAGCGGGCTCGACAGCTCGTCCAGGAACATGGTGCGCAAATTGGCCTCGAACACGCGTTTGTTTTCCCGGTCAAAACGGCGGATCTCGTATTCCTCCATGCCGAACGCCTTGATGACGCGCACGCCGGAAAACGTCTCCTTGAGGATGGAGCTCATCTCGCCCATGCGTTCCTGTCCGCGGCGCACCCACTTGCGGATCTTGCGTCCGAAGATGACGATCGGCACCGCCGTCACGGGAATGACGACAAGGATCGCGAGCGCGCCCTGCCAGAACTGCCAGAACGCGACGATCGCCAGGCCGAGCATCGTCACCGGCTCGCGCACGAGCGATTCGAGCGACGGAATCGCGCGCTGCATCATGTTCACGTCATTGGTGATGCGGCTCATCATCACGCCGACGTTGTTTTCCGCGTAATACGCCGGGTCGAGATACTGGTAGTGGTGATACAGTTCGCCGCGCACCCGGCGGATGACGCGCTCGCCCACCGAACGCAGGATGTAGTTTTGCAAAAAGCGGAACACGCCCTTGAGCCCGAACAGTCCGATGATGAGCCAAGGGACGAGGTAGAGAAATCCGCGATCCTTGTTCACGAAAATCTCGTTCATCACCGGTTCGAGCAGCTTGGCGGTCGCGGCCGTTGTGCCCGCGACGATGAGCGCGCACGCCAGCGAAATCGCCAGCCGCGCGATGTAAGGACGGAAATAGCCCCACAGGCGCCGGAAGTCGGCAAGGCTTTCCGGATCCTTGGCGAAATAGCGGGCGAGATATTCGCGCATGAGCTTCATCGGGTGCGGGCCAGTTCGAGGACTTCGCGCGCCACGTTTTGACTTGTCTCGCCGGCGCGAAGAGCCTGGCGGACGCGGCGGCAGGCGGCGCGGAGTCTTTCACACTCGTTTTCGTCCTTCAAGATCGCAAGCACGCGCGCGGCAAGCGGGCCGGCTGTCGCGTCCTCCTGCACGAGTTCCGGAAACGTCGGCGTGTCGCCGCCAAGGACGATATTCGGGAGTCCGATCCGGTCGATGTTCACGAGCGTGCGCGCGATCAAGATGTTCAGCGGATGCCCGCGATAGACGATGACCTGCGGCAATTCGGCAACCGCGGCCTCGAGCGTCGCGGTGCCCGAACACATGATGCCGAAATCCGCCGCCGCGAACAGATCGAAATTGTCGCCGCGCGTGAACGTCGCCGACAACCCCGCCGCGTTTGCCGCGGCGCGCATTTCGTCCTCATCCGCGCGCGGCGCGATCGGCACGGCGGCCTGCCAATCCGGCATCTCGCGCAGAATTCGCGTGCCCGCCTCGAACATCGCGGCGCGCACGTATTTGAATTCGTTGCGCCGCGAACCCGGCGCGAGCACGAGCGTGCGCCTTCGCGGATCGAGGCCGAAATGCGATAGCGCTTCTTCGCGCGTCGCGTGCCGCCGGCGCAGCACCTCGAGAATCGGATGCCCGTGAAACGACACCGGCACGCGCGCGTCGCGGTAATACGGCTCCTCAAAACCGAACGCGACGATCATCCTGGTGACGCTCTCGCGCATCCCGTGCACGCGCCCGCTCCGCCACGCCCAGAACTGCGGGCTGATGTAGAACACCACGGGAATCGAGCGGCGGCGCGCCTGCGTCGCGAGCATGAGGTTGAAGTCCGGCAGGTCGATGCACACCAGCGCATCCGGCGGGCGCGCTACAAGCTCGCGCACAAGTCGCATGTAGATGCGCACGATCGCGCCAAGCGACGTCAATACGGCGGTGAACCCGACGATCGACAGTTCGTGCGCGTCCGCGATCACGTCGAAACCCGCACGGCGCATGGCATCGCCGCCGACTCCGAAAGCTCTCACGTCCGGCGCGGCCTTTTTCATTTCCTCGACAACGCGCGCGCCGTACACGTCCGCGCTCGCTTCGCCGGCGACCATCATCACGCGGGGCGGCGCGCCGGACGCGCGCGCGGGAAGCGGATAAGTCTCCGGGCGGCTGCCAAGCCCGTGGAATATCTCGAACGCGCGCAATCCCGCGCCTGCCGTACCGAATCCCACGAACGCGCCGAAGATCACATCGAGCGGAAAATGCGCGCCGACCGCCACGCGCGTCAACCCGACAAACGCCGCGGGAACGAGCCAGAGCCAGCGGCGGCGCGAGCGGAACGCGTAAATCAACCCCGCCGCCACGGCGAAGGACGCGGCGGTGTGGCCGGAGGGAAAACTGCGTCGCTTATAGGCGTCTCCGATCACGCGCAGGCGGCGATCGGCAAAGGCCTCGTCGTCGGAATCGAGCGCGTAGCTGCGCACGTCGATACCGAAATTGAACGCCTGTTCTTTTATGTCCGTGGGCAACGCGCGGAACGTCGCGTCGCCGAGCGGCCGCGCGCGGCTGACAGTCGACTTGACGCCCGCGTTGACGATCCCCGCCATCGCAATCGCAAGGCCGAGCACGATGAAGTTTTTCGGAAAACGATAGGGATCAAACACGCGCAAACCGGCAAGAAGCAGCAGCGTCAGGACGAGGCCGAGGCCAAGATCCGTGCCGATCCCGGCGATGTAAACCCAACCGGGAAAGTCGATCGCGTTAATCAAAAGAAACCAGCGCCGGTCCCAGGCGAGGATCGCGTCAAGAACGCCGGTCATGGCGTCACCAGGAGAGCTTCCAGTCGCCGCGCAGGATCGCGGCGTCGTGATTGTCCTTTTGGAAATACTCGTCGAACAGGAACAAATGCCCGCCGTAGAGCGAGAACGTCACGTTGTTGGAGAAGATGTAGTCCATCCACATGTCGTTCTCGATGCCGATGAAGCGTGCGTCCGTATCCGGGTTCGCGCGGCTTGCGGAGATCGCACCGACGGAGACGTAGAAATGGTGGTTGCGTAGAAAACGCCAGGTGTCCCAGGCGAGGTTGACGAACTGCGTGTTGTCGAGTCCGCCCGCGCCGAGGTTGTCGCGATAGCGCCCCGGCACGCCCGCACCCGGCGCGGTGTGGTCGTACACGCCGAAAAACGCGTGGCGGATCGGCTCTTCGGGCACCTCGTCGTACCAGCCGAAGCGGTGATCGGGCGCGAAGTAGCCCTCGAACGCGCGCGTGTCCGGATCGTCGCCCGTGCCGTATCCGCCGGCAAGCGCGATCTGGTCGCGATCGTTGTAATGGTACGACAATTTCCCGTACGCCGCGGCGCCCGAAAATTCGATCGCTTCCACATCCGCGCGATCCGCCGCCGGCTTGATTTCGCCGAACTGCTTGTCGATCTCGATGTCGATCGCGAACCCGGCGCCAAGCTCACCGCGCCAGTTTGCGCCGACGTTCCACAACTCGCTGCCCTGCGAGGCGTATCGCGCTTGCGTGTATCCGGGCAGGCGAAACAGTGGGCTGTCCGGATTCATGCGCGCGGGAAGTTCGGGCGTTTCGAAAAGATTGAGCCAGCCGAACAGCTCGATCTCATGCCCCCGGCCCGGGCGCGGCGTCGCCCAGAAGACGAACGTGTCCTCGTCGTCGTTGAAGCGCTGCGACATCTCGATGTTTTCGCCCTCGTACTGTCGAAACGCGCCGAATCCGACGTCGATCCATTTGTTAAACCAGTACAGCCGCGCGCCGTCCTGTTCGTTGCCCTGGATGATGCCGTTGCCGAGCACCCAGGGCATGCGCCCGAACTCCATCGCGACGGGGATGAACTCGAGTTCGTAGCGCGCCCACGCCTCGCGCGCCTGCAAGCCCGCCGAATCGAACTTGCCCCTTCCCGTGCCGCCGAAAGCGGGCGACTGCGTTCCCCAGACCCAATCCCCGAGTTGCAGCCACAGCACGATCTCCGCGGTGTCGCCGAAATTGACGATCGTCTTCGACGACAGGCGCGTATCCCACCAGCCGTAGTCGTTCTTGAACGTCGAGCGCGGATCGTAGGCGAAAATCTCCTCGCCCGCCGCGTTCGTATAACCGTTGACCGTGTTGGCCTCGAGCACCGCGCGCGTGCGCAGATAGCCGTGCGTCGTGACGAACCAGCGGTTTTGCGTGACGAGGTAATCGCGATCCGCGTCCCATTCGAGCGAGCCGATGTGATCGCGCGAGAAGGCGTCGCGCGCCTCAAGTTCAAGGATGCGCTTCTCGAGAGCCTCGACGCGCGCCTCCGAAGCGTCCGCATCGTCGGATTCGGTTTCTTCTTCACCATCATCCGCACTCTCGTCCGCAAGCGCGCCAAACGGCGTCTGGAGAACGAGCGTCGCGAGCGCAAGCGCAATCAGGAGGCGGCCGGCTCGCACGGCGCGATCTCCTCGTCGTCGCGCGCAACGCCGACGACCGCGATGCCAAGCCTTTCGGCAAGACGCGCAAAACGCGGCTTGTCGAGCACCAGCGTCTTGCCGGCCTCGATCGCAAGCGCGTCGGCGCCGGCATCGGCCATGACGCGCAGTGTCTTCACGCCGACGGCCGGCACGTCAAAACGCATGTCCTGATCGGGCCGCGCGAGTTTCACGACCACGAGATCGCCGTGCGCAAGGCGCCCCGCGCGGCGGATCGTCGCATCGGTGTGCTCGAACGCCTCCACCGCGATGACCGCGCCCGCGCGCACGACAACCGTCTGTCCCACATCGAGTTCGGTGAGAGCGCGCGCAACCCGCAAACCGGCGACGACATCCGTTCCGCGCTCGTTCGCGAGCGTGCCTGCGATGGCGCCCTTCGGTGCGACAAGCGTGTCGAGAAAATCGGTCTGCGCGCGCACGGCGAAACCCTGATCGGTCAGCTCGTCGATGAGCGCATGGCCGATAGCCATGTCCGCGCGAGAAGCCAGACGCGAAAGGATCGCGAGCGCCGCTTCGTCGAACTCCAGATTCGCGAAATTCAGAGACTTGTCGACCTTGCCGACGATGACCACATCCGTGACGCCCTCGCCGCGAAACAGGTCGATGAGCGCGCCGGCCTTGCCGATCGACAGCGTTTCGACGCGGTCGGCCAGGGTCGCGGCGATGCGCGCGTTTGCCTCCGCAAGCGCGGCGGCGATGACGCGATAGCCTTGCCGGCGCGCCGAACGCGCGGCCTCCGACGGCAGATCGCCCGCCCCGGCAATGAGCCCCAGCGTCGGCCGCGCCTTTTTCACGAAGGCGCGCCCTCCGACTTGCGCGTCAGCGCCAGAACGTCGAGCGCGACGCGCAGGCTGCGCAGCTCCTGCTCCGGCGTCGTCATGCGCGGCGTCACGCCCGCGACGCACTCCAGAAAATGTTGCAGCTCCAGGCGCAGCGGATTCTGCTTGTGCACGAAGATGCGCTCGATGAAGCTTTCCTGCTTGTATTTGAGCTGCGTCGTCGAAAGGACATAGCTCGACGCCGCCTGATGGTGGATGTCGATTTCCTGGTTCGTGTAGTCGAGCGCGATGTACGCGCCCTTCTGGCTGACCGACAACGTGCGGCTTTTGAACTCCGACACGCGGCTCGCGGTGAGATTCGCGATGGCGCCGCCCTCGAACTCCAAAAGCACGCTCACGAGATCCTCGCGTTCCGAAACGATCGGGCGCCCCAGCGCCAGCACGCGCGTCACCGGCCGGTCCACGAGATTCATGACGATATCCACGTCGTGGATCAGCAAATCAAGCACGACGCCCATATCGGTGGAGCGCCCGGTGAACGGCCCGATGCGGCGGCTTTCGATGAGGTACGGCGCGTCGATGATTTTCTTGATCTCGAGCACCGCCGCGTTGAATCGCTCGACGTGCCCGATTTGCAGTTGAAGATTCCTTTGACCGGCGATCTCGAAAAGCGCGCGCGCCTCGTCCATCGACGGCGCGATGGGCTTTTCGACGAGCACGTGGATGCCTTGTTCGAGCAGATCCTTCACCACGCCGAAATGCAGGCTGGTCGGAACGGCGACGGATACCGCGTCCACCTTGCCGTAGAGATCCCGGTAATCCTCGAAGACGTCGATGCCGAGCGATCCCGCCAACTCGCGGATGCCCTCGGCGCGCGGATCGGCGACGCCCGCGATCTGGGCGTTCGCGATTTCGCTGTACGCGCCCACGTGATATTGCCCCATGTGCCCCACGCCCACGACGCCGACGCGCATGGGCGGAATCCGTACCTTCTGAAGCATGTCGTCCTCCGCGCGGCTAAAACGCGATGCCGCGCCTGGTCGTCTCGATGAATTCGATGATGTGATCCCGCTCCGGCGACGCCGGGATGTCCTCGCGCAGGCGCACCGCCGCCTGGTCGGGCTCAAGGCCGCTTTTGAACAGGATGCGGTACGCCTGGCGGATCGCCGTGCGCGTTTCCTCGGAGATTCCCGCGCGGCGAAGGCCGACGAGATTGACGGAGATCGGGTGCGCGGGCGCTCCGAGATAAGTCATGTACGGCACCGCGTCACGGGCGGTCTTCGCGTCGCCGCCGAGCATGGCCAGCGTGCCGATGCGACAGAACTGGTGCGCCGCCGCGTATCCGCCGAGGATCGCGCGATCCTCCATCACGCAATGCCCGGCGAGCGCGGCGAAGTTCGTCATCACGCATCCGTCACCGACGGCGCAATCGTGCCCGATGTGCGAAAGCGCCATGAGGTAGCAGCCGTTGCCGACGCGCGTCGCCTCGCCCGCGCGATAGGCGCGATGGATGGTGACGCCTTCGCCGATCATGTTGCGATCGCCGATGACCAGGTACGTCGGCTCGCCGCGGTATCCCGTGTGTTGCGGATCGCCGCCAAGCACCGCGTGTTCCTTCACGACATTGCCGGCGCCAAGCGAAGTTCCCGTCTTGATGACCGCGCCGGCGAAAACGCGGGTGCCCTCGCCGATCGATACGCCGTCCTCGATGACCGCATGCGGGCCGATTTCGACGCCGTCCGCGAGGTGCGCGGAATCCGCCACGACGGCGGTGGGATGAACGCGCGCCGTCAAGATTTGTCCTCCTTCGACGCGATTTTCGCTTCGAGTTCCTCGACGCGCTCCGACAGGCGTTGCACCAGGCGCACCGTGCGGTGCAGATCCGGCATGATGGCGACGTTGCGCCGCCAATCCACGCCGGAATACGCGGGCGCCCCCGCGACCTGGGCGCCCTCCGGAACGTCACGCGCCACGCCGCTCATGCCTCCGACCACCGCGTGCGCGCCGACCGCGACGTTGTCCGCGACGCCGGCGCGCGCCGCGAGGATCGCGCCGTCGCCGATGCGCACGGAACCGGCGAGCCCGACCTGCGACACGAGGATGCAGTTTTTCCCGATCAAGCAGTTGTGGCCGACCTGTACGAGGTTGTCGATCTTCGTCCCCGCGCCAATCACCGTGCGCCCGATCGTTGCACGATCGACGCACGAGTGAGCGCCAATCTCCACGTCGTCCTCGACGATGACCGTGCCGAGTTGCGGGATCTTCACGCGACGGCCGCCTTCCTCGAAATAGCCGAAGCCGTCCGCGCCTATCACGACGCCCGCATGCAGGATGACGCGATCGCCCAGCATGCATCGTTCCTTCACGGTGACATTCGGATGCAGCACGCACGCGGCGCCGACACGCGCGTCTTCTTCCACGACCGCGCCGGGCATCAGCACCGAACCCGCGCCGATCGATGCGCCCGCGCCGACGTACGCGCCGGGCATGATCGTGGCGGACGGATCGACAAGCGCGTCCGCATCGACGTGCGCATCGGGCACACGGCCCGCGGCGCGCTCGCGCGGGGGATGCAGCAGCATGGCGGTCATGATCGCGGCGAGCCTCGCTTCGGCGACCACGACGCGCGGCAGGGGCGCTTCGAATTCGGCGGGGACGAGCACGGCCGCCGCGCCTCGCTCGATAGCGCGCGCGAGAAAACCGGCGTTCACCGCGAACGTGATTTCGCCAGGGCGCACGTCATCGACCTGCGCGATGTCGGCGATCGGCGTTTCGGGATCACCGGCGACGCGTCCGCCGACGTGTTCGGCGATGTCGCCCAATCGGATCATGGTTCCGTGCGTTTTCGGGTCAGGACCCCGAGTTGAGCTTCTTGACGATCTTGTCGGTAAGGTCCGCGGACGCATCGCCGTAGAGGACGACCGAGCTCATCGTCGCGTAATCGCGCGCCTTGAGCATGACGACGGACTTCCCCTCGGCCTTGGCGACGTCCTGCGTCACCGCCTCGAGATCGCCGATGAACGAGCGCAGCAGCTTGACGCGGTACTCCTCGAACTTCTGCGGGAGCTCCACCGTCATCTTCTGATACTCCATCATGCCCTTCTGGAATTCTTCTTCCTTCGTCTTGCGGACGTCCTCGGCCAGCACGTCCTTTTGCGTGGCCAGCTCTTCGTACGCCTTCTTGAGGTCCATCTCCTTCTGGCGCACCTTTAGCTCGAGGTCGTCTTTCATCGCCGCGAGCTTTTGCATCGTCTCCTTGCCCTTGGCCGTCAGTTCCATGACCTTGTCCAGGTCGACCCAGGCCACGCCCTCGGCCAGGGCCGGCGTCGCGGCGAGCGCCAGGGCCATCGCCAATCCGATCATCGTCTTTCGCATCGCTTGCTCCTTAAACGCTTCTCGCGACGTTTTCGCGATCAGAAGAAGGTTCCGATACCGAATTCAAACACCTGCCGCCGTTCGCCCTGCTGCTTGTAGAGCGGATAGCCCCACTCGAAACGCAGCGGTCCGATCGGGCTGATCCATCGCAATCCGAAACCCCACGCCTGACGGAATCCGTCGTTCGAGAACCATACGTCCTCCGGCAGGGCGTTTCCGATGTCGTAGAAGATCAAACCCTTGATCTTCAATTCCTTCACGATGGGGATAAGCAGCTCGACGTTGCCCTGAAGATACTTGTCGCCGCCGATGTTGGAAACCACGTCGGTGAGCGTCGTCGCCGGGTCGTTCGGATCGGTCGGGATCGTGGATTCCTCCGTCGGCCCGAGCGACAACAACCGGAAACCGCGCACGGAGTTCAGGCCGCCGAGGAAATAGCGCTCGGTGATCGGCAGCCGTCCGCCGTCGAGCGGATACCCGTAGGCGCCCTCGCCGTTCAGCATCACCGAGATATCCCAGACGATCGGCACGTAGCGGCGACCCTGCAACGAATATTTCATGAACTCCAGGTCGCCGCCGAAATTCCTGCTCGCCCACTCCACCGACGCCGACACCCGCGAGCCGTCGGTGGGATCGAACGGCGAGTTCACCGTGTTGCGCTGCAGCGTATAGATCGTGCTGGTCGAAAGCGTCTTGCCTTCCTGCGTGATGAGGAAGTTCGCCGCCTGGTTTTGCACGTTGCGGATTTCGATCGACTCGTACCGGTATCCGACCAGCCACTCGATATCCCAATACAGGGGATGGCCGAGCGCCATCTGCGCCGCGCGATCGACGCGGTCGTACTGGAAGAAATCGCGCTCGGAGTGCGTCAGGCCGAATGTTCCGATCCAGTCGGTGTCGAACAGGTGCTGTTCGCGCACGTCGAACTGGAAGTTCTTGCGCAGGCGGCTGACCTCGGCGTTAAGCTGGATCTTCGTGCCGTAACCGAAAAGGTTGTTGTGGCTGATCGACGCGGTGCCGATGAAATCCTCGATCGAGCTGAAGCCGACGCCGATCGCGAAGTTGCCCTGCATCCGCTCCTTGACGCGAATGACGAGGTTGACGGCCTCCGGGTGCGAGCCGCGTTCGGTCGACATGGCCACCTCGTCGAAGTAGCCCTGCCGCATCAGGCGTTCCTTGCTCTTGCGGATGCCAGGACCGGAATAGAGATCGCCTTCGGTGATGAACAGCTCGCGGCGGATGACCTTGTCGCGCGTGGAGAGGTTGCCCTCGATCGAGATCTTTTCGAAATACGCGAGCTTGCCCTTGTTCACCTTGAAGATCACGTCGATGACGCGCGTCTCGGCGTTGGTCGGCGTGTCGGCGGTGACCTCGGCGAACGCGTAGCCGATGTCGGTGTAGCGCGAGCGAAGCGCGGTCGTGCTCTGCTCGAATTTGGAGCGCGAAAAGACCTCGCCGGTCTTCATCGTCACAAGCTCCATCAGCGTTTCCTTCTTGAACAGAAGGTCCCCTTCGATATCCACCTTGCCGACGTAGTACTGATCGCCCTCCTCGATCGGGACGGTGAGGAACATCGAGCGCCGGTCGGGCGACAGCGAGACCTGCGGATCCCCGACCTTCACGCCGATATAACCGTGGTCGAGATAGTGCGCGCGCAGGATCTGCACGTCATTCATGAACATCTCCGGCCGATAAACGCCGGAACTCCCCAGGAACGACCACGTGCCGCCTTCCTTGGTGAGCAGCTTTTTCTTCAGCTCTTCGTCGGAAAACGCGCGGTTGCCGATGAAATTAATCCGCTTGACGTAGACCTTCTTGTATTCGGTGATCTCGATGATGACGCGCACGCGGTTTTGCGGCAGCTCCTCCGTGCGGTAATCGATGTCCACCATGAAAAAGCCCTCGTCCTCGTACATCTTGCGGATCTTGAAGATGTTGTCCTTGATCTTCGCGTCCGAGAGGATCGTGTTGGGCTTGAATTCCGTATTTTCGCCGATCTTTTCCTCGTCGAATTTCTTGTTGCCGACGAAGACGAATTCCTTGACCGACGGCTTTTCGACGACGACGAAAATCAGGGCGACGCCGCCTTCGGACTCGACCTGCTCGACGCGCACGTCGTCGAAATACCCGGTCTTGTAAATGGCGCGAACGTCCTCGTCGATAACGGCGGGGTTGAATTCGTCGCCGACCTGCGTTCGCAGCTTGACGAGCACCGCGTCGACCTCGATGCGCCGCGTGCCCTCGACGTCAATGCGCGTCACCGCCGGCGCGGCCATCGCCGGCGCCGCCGCAGCGAACAGAATCGCAAGCGCCCAAAGCGCGATGACGGCACGCATCCTCATCGCTCCCTCACGAGCCGGCCGTCCGAAAGCCGCACGACCGTGCGCATGCGCTCCGCAAGCGCCATGTTGTGCGTCACGACGATGAACGTCGTGCCGAGGCGCTCGTTGAGCGCCACGAACT
Source organism: bacterium (assembly GCA_019912885.1). Taxonomy (NCBI): domain Bacteria; species bacterium. Next base: position 6,975 of record JAIOHV010000218.1, on the reverse strand, counting down.
CGTCGTGCATCTGGGACGCGGTGTGCGCGTCGAGGTTGCCGGTCGGCTCGTCGGCGAGCACGACCTTCGGCCGCATCACGAGCGCGCGGGCGACGGCCGCGCGCTGCTGCTCGCCGCCAGAGATCTCGCCTGGCTTGTGATCCGCGCGATGCGCGATGCCAAGATCGGACAGCGCGCTCATCGCGGCCTCACGGGCCTTTTCGCGTGTCCATCCGGCGATGACGGCCGGCATCATCACGTTTTCGACCACGGTGAAATCGAGGATGAGGTGATGGAACTGAAAGACAAACCCGATCTCGGTGTTGCGAAAGCGAGAGAGGTTCTCGTCGGAGTGATCCTCGAAAACGTCGCGTCCGCGAAAGAGCACGAGGCCGTCGGTCGGCCGTTCGAGGAGGCCGAGGATGTAGAGCAGCGTCGTCTTGCCGACGCCCGAAACGCCGACAACACCGAGCATTTCGCCCTCGCTAACGGAAAGGTCGAGCCCGCGAAAGACCTCGACCGGCACGACGGTGTCCTCGTACACCTTGCCGAGCTCCCGGCACTCGATGAGCGGCGCGTCACTCATAGCGCAGCACCTTCACCGGGTCGACGCGCGAGGCGATCGACGCGGGGATCCACGTCGCCAGAACCGCCATCAGCATCGCAGCGGTCGCGATCCAGATGTAGTTGGCCAGTTCGAATTTCATCGGCAGCGTGTTCGTGAAATACAGCTCGGGGTCGAGACGCACGATGCGCAGCTTGATCTGGGCCTGGCAAACCGCCGTGCCGACGAGAAGCCCCAGCGTCGAGCCCACCGCGCCGATGAAGGTGCCTTCCACGAGGAAGATGCGCCGGATCGAGCGCGCGGTGGCGCCCATGCTGCGCAAAATCGCGATCGGGCGTTTCTTGTCGAGCACCATCATGTAAAGCACGGTGAAGATGTTGAGCGAGGCGACCAGCACGATCATGCACAGGATCATCGAAATGACGAGCTTTTCAAGCTTGAGCGCCGAGAAAATCTTCTCGTTCATCCGCGTCCAGTCGAGGAACTTGTACGGCCACCCGAAGTCCTGGCTCATCCGCAGCGCCACGTCGCGCGCCGACCAGATATCCGCAAGCGCGATCTCGACGCCCGTCACGCGATCGCCGATGCCGAAAAAATCCTGCGCCTCGGTCTTGGGGATGAACGCGAATTTCGAGTCGTATTCCTGAAAGCCCAGGTTGAAAAGCCCGGTCACGACGAACTTGCGCACCTTGGGCACGCTGCCCATCGGCGTTTCCTCGCCAAGCGGCGTGATGACGTTGATGACGTCGCCGGGAAATACGTGGAGCTGCCCGGCCAGCTCCGAGCCAAGGATGATCGCCGGATACGTGCGCGGCTCCTCGCCTTCGGCCACCGGCGCCGCGTGGCGCTCAACGAGATCCTCCATGCGGCCGATCTCCATTTGACGGCCGATCGACGAAACGCGCCCGAACGAATCGGCGTCCACCCCGCGCAACACCGCGCCGGTGACGCTGTCGCGAAAGCTCATCATCACTTCCTGATACACGAAAGGCGCCGCCGCCCGCACCTCCGGGTACTCCTTTTCGAGCCGTTCGACGAGCCCGCCGTATTCCTCGATCATCCCCGTGAACGACAGCACGACGATGTGCGAATACGCCTCGAGCGTCTTTTTGTGCAGGTAGTCCTGAAAGCCCGAAAACGTGCTGATGACGATGATGAGCGTCGCCACGCCGATCATGACGCCGACGATGGCGATGATCGTGGTGACGGAAAGGAAAAGCTGCTTGCGGCGCGGACGCAGGAAACGCAGTCCGACGAAGCTTTCAAAACTCCGCAGGCGCACCTATTGCTCCGGCCTCAAATGCGGGAACAGGATGACATCGCGGATCGACGGCTGGTTGGCCAACAGCATGACCAGGCGGTCGACGCCGATGCCGCAGCCGGCCGCGGGCGGCATGCCATATTCGAGCGCGCGGATGTAGTCGGCGTCGAAGGGCTGCGCCTCCTCGTCGCCGGCGAGCCGCGCCTTCATCTGATCCTCGAAACGCGAGCGTTGATCGTCCGGGTCGTTCAACTCCGAAAACGCGTTCGCCAACTCGCGTCCGCCGATCAAAAGCTCCCAGCGGTCGGCCAGTTCCGGGTCGTCCGCGTTGCGCCTGGCCAGCGGCGAAACCTCGATGGGGTAGTGATAGACGAATGTCGGATCGACAAGCGTGCGTTCCACCGTCTTCTCGTAAATCTCCACGAGAATTTTTCCCCATCCCCAGGAGGCGTGCACGTCGAGGTCTTTGGCTTTGGCGAACGCGCGCAGATAGTCCGCGTCGCGCCCGCGCGAGGCATCAAAGTCGGCGTTGCCTTCGATCACGGCGCTTAGAACCGTCACGCGGCGGAAAGGTTTGCCGAAATCGACCGCCAACTCGCCGTATTCGACCACCGTCTTGCCGAGCACGGTTTCGGCGAGCCCCCGGAACATCTCTTCCACCAGATCCATCAGGTCCGTATAGACGGCATAAGCCTGGTAGAACTCGAGCATCGTGAACTCGGGGTTGTGCTGCGTGCTGATGCCTTCATTCCGGAAATTGCGGTTAATCTCAAAAACGCGGTCGTATCCGCCGACCAGGAGCCGCTTCAGGTACAGCTCCGGCGCGATGCGCAGATACAGCGCCATGTCGAGCGCGTTGTGGTGCGTCACGAAGGGACGCGCCGCCGCGCCGCCGGCGATGGGATGCATCATCGGCGTCTCGACCTCGACAAATTCGCGCTTCGCGAAAAAATCGCGCAAATAACGCGTCGTCGCCTGCCGCAGCAGAAAGACCTCGCGGACCTCCGGATTCATCAGCAGATCGACGTAACGCTGCCGGTAGCGCGTTTCCACGTCGGTCAGTCCGTGCCACTTTTCGGGCAGGGGGCGCAGCGATTTGGTCAGAAGGCCGAGATGCGTCATCAATAGCGACATCTCGCCCGTTCGCGTCTTGTAGGGCTTGCCGTCGGCGTAAACGATGTCGCCGATATCCAGCGATTTCGCGAGCTTGTGCGCCTCGAGCCCCAGCACCTTCTTGTTGGCGACAAGTTGCAGGCGCCCGGCGACATCGGCCAGATCGAAAAACACCATGTTGCCGAAATCGCGCACCGCCATGATTCGCCCGGCCAGGCGGAACGTGCCCTCGACGGTCTCGAGCTCCTCGGCGCTCATCTCGCCGAAACGCTCACGAATCCGGCTTGAGGTGGCGTCGGGCGCAATGCCGTTGCCATACGGATTCCCGCCGTTTTGGCGGATATCCGCGCACTTTGACCGACGCAGCTCGATCAGCCGGTTGGTATCCAGTTCCATGGGCGGGGCTCGCAAGGTCGGGCGGGGGCAAAAATGCGCCTGCGACGCGTCCGCCCCCGGAAAAGTCCGGCATGTTTTACGGGGATGCCGCGAAAGGGTCAAGGCGGCGGGAAGGATCGAAAATTGTGGGAAACGCACCGGCGCGATCGCGCGCCCGCGGCCGGCGACGCGAATGGACACGATGGACATCATGGACCGAATGGAAATGGAGGCCGGGTTGGACGATTTGCCGATTCGGCTCTGACGGCGCGCCGCTCAAGTCGGAGTCGCGGTTTGCTCCGAATACCCCGATGACCTCCGCGCAAAAATATTGGATAATTCCCCCATAACACTGCGGGGGTTCATGATGCGTTTCGCGATCGTGGCGTTTATCGTTCTGGCGTTCTGCTTGCCGCTCCCCGCCGCCGCAGCGGACGCGAAAGGATACAAGCTCATCGTCCAGCCGCCGCCCGGCGGGCTTAAGCTGAACGCCGAAGAACTCGCCGAATTGACGCGCCGCATCGAGGAGGAGTTTCCGAAGGCGATGGATCGCGTGGTGGCGTACGTTGGGGACGAGGGAGCACGGAAATATTTTCAAACGACTTACGTCCAGATTGTCGACACACCCGACGACGGTTACTGGGGTCTCAGCCGGCACTGGTACGCGAATACGCTCAAAGGCGTGGAATCGATCCGCGTCGACGCGCAAGCCGCCTTCACCGGCATGATCGAGCTGCAAAACCTACTCGCGCACGAACTGACGCACGCCACCTTCGAGCACCGGATCAGCTTTCGCCAAGCCGTTGATTGGCCATCATACGTCTCCGAAGGCCTGGCCTACGATGTCGGCAACAACGGCGTGGAGCGCGCGTATCTCACCATCAACCGCCGGGACGGCGATCTGAGAAAACTCGATATCAACTATCTCATGGGCGTGCGCCACGAGCGTCGTTATCTTCGCGAACGACTTTTCGTTCGTTGCATCAAGTCCGTTTACGGCGAGGACGTCCACGCGGACTTCATCAAACGCCTCTACAAGGGCAAGGACTGGAAATCGTCGCTGGCCTCGGCCACGCGCGAAAAATTGAATGCAACGAAAAAGAAGACCGACGCGTGCATCCGCGTCGTCATGCAAAACGCGGTGGACCAATCCGGTCCGTATTGGGAAGTCCGCAAGGCGGATCGACGAAAGGACTGGCAGGCGGTGGTCGACGCGGCAAGCGCCGGTCTTACGCAAACGCCCGCATCGCCCTTCGCCCAATCCTACAAATATTATTTGGCCAAGGCGTTGCGCAAATTGAAGCGCTACGACGAATCCGCCACCCATTACGATACGTTACGTCGCGGCGATTTCGGTGACACGATCTATTCCGAATGGGCCGCCTGGGGCGTTTTCTGGTCAACTGTGCGTTCGGGAAAGTGCGACGAAACGCGAAACCTGTGGACCACTTACCGCCGCTGGTACCCGGAATTCTGGAACGAGAACCCCGCCCGCATCGACACGATCATCGCGGAAAAGTGCAAGTTGCCCGAAGACGCGGCGCCGACCATTGTCGCCGGCCCGGCGGACGCGGTCGTAAACGCCGAAGCGGCGGCTTCGACGGTCACCGCGGATGCGCCGGAAGCTGAACCGACCAGCAGCGAAACGAATGCGAACGAACCGCCGCCCTCAGGCGAGCCCGAACCGGCTCCCGAAAACGGCGATCCGGCGTCTTGAACGATCGGGAATAGCGATGACGAACCCGGGTCGCGGACCCGTATCGGCCGCCTGCTAAATCGCAGCCAGGCGCTTGCGCGGCGTCAGCGACGCAACCGCCGCGGATTCGTGCTCTTCCTCGTCCGCCGGCGCTCCAAGAAGCTCCCACAGTACGACGCGGTTGCGCCCGCCGTGTTTGGCCTCGTACAACGCCATGTCCGCGGATTTGACGAGCCCCAGCATCTCGCTGCCGTGGTCCGGATAGACCGAAACGCCCGCGGAAATCGTCAGCGATCGGCCGATGTCGGAGACGTGCGTCTGCTCGACCGTCTTCCGGATCCGCTCGGCCACCATCGTCGCGCCCTTGCCGTTGGTCTCCGGCAAAAGGATTACGAATTCCTCGCCGCCGAATCGCGCCGGCAAATCGGTGGTGCGCGCCGCCGCCTTCAGCGTGTTCGCGACGGTCACCAGCGCCTGATCGCCGGCGTGATGGCCGAAAGTGTCGTTGACGCTTTTGAAGTGATCGATATCGAACATGATGACGGAGAACTTCGTGCCGAAACGGTCGGCTCGCTTGATCTCCTCTTGCAGGCGGTGCGCGAAATACCGGCGCACATAAAGCCCCGTCAGCTCGTCCATGATCGCGAGGTTGTAAAGCCGCGAACGATGGATGGAGATCGCGGCCTGGTTCGCGAGCGCGCTGATGAGTTGCGCGTCCTCGCCGGAAAATCCCGCGCCGTCGTTTTTGTTCGTGATGTTGATAACGCCGATCGCTTCGTCGTTCGCGATCAGCGGAACGCACAGGATCGACTTCACGTGTTTGCTCTGGGTCTTGAACTTGGGGTCGTTTTGAACGTCGTTGACGATCATCGGCTTGCATTCCATGAACGCCGTCCCGGCGACGCCCTCGCCGATCGAAAGGCTCGTGCACTCCGTCTCGCCGTTGTTGATGCGATCCTCGGCGTCCTTGTCGGGAAGGCCCCGTACGACGCGCACGACCAGGCGCTGGTGTTCCTCGTCAAGCAACATCAGCGAGCCTTTTTCCGCGTCGGTCGTCTTGCAGGCCTCGTCGAGAATGAAGCGCAACAGCTCCTTCAGCTCCGTGATATGCGCCATCATCTGGCCGATGTTGTAGAGCATCTTCAGGTTCTTCAGCGTGCGGTTCAAAGCGGCCTTATCGTCCTGGTTCGCGGAATAGAGCATGGCGGTCTTGATGGACGACGCCGCCTGCGTCGCGAACCGGCGCACGTACGCTTCGTTCTCGTGAACGGACGACAGATCGGGTCGAAACGCGGCGAAGCCGATCGGGGTTCCGCCGAAGGTCAGCGGCACGATCGACGTGATATCCCACCCGAGCAGGCCCGCGTTCGTGAAAACGTCTTCGAAGCGATGCCGTCCGCCGGGCGCGTGGACGGGAAAAATCTCGCCCTGGCAGACAAGTTCCCAGAAAAGCCCGTCGGTGCGCGCGAATGTGTGCCCCACCCGGCTGTTCGCGCAACGCCCCTGGCAATCGGTCAGCCGCACCTTGCGGTCGGCGTCGGCGCCGACGCAGTTTCCGGTGCATTCGACCAGCTCGAAGGCGTCGCGATCCGGCCAGTATAGATAAAAAATGGAGATCGGCGAGCCGGTACGCTCGCGGACGATCGTATTGAAAATCTTGACCTTTTCGGTCAGTTCGGAAACGCGATCCAGGGCCTTGACGCCCGCGATGATCTCCCGCGTTTCGAAAAGCTCGGTCTCAAGGCGAGCCGCCTCGCGTTCGAGGCGCCGTTTTTCCCTTTCGAGGGTTTCGACGGACGCCTTGCAGCGGGCCGCCGACTTGGCCGTGGGATTGACCGCCGTTTTTCCGCGAGGTTTCGCCATCAATGCGTGCCTCCCCCCTTACGTTCCCGCACCTGACGAAGGCACGGAAATGCTCGCATTCCTTGTACTTATCGGATGTTCTTGTCAGAGCGTTAACGAATTGCGCGCGAAGGCCGCCGGCGC
>JAIOHV010000217.1 GCA_019912885.1 bacterium | reverse complement strand
GTGTGGGGATGTGGGGTGGGTTACTGTGGCAGGAAGTCAATCAGGCGCGCCTCGATCTCGATGCCCGCCCGCTCTTTTGAATCGGCCGAAAAATATTTGTCCATGAAAAAACGCCGGTCCGCGTCGGTCATGTTTTCGATGCGCGCGGTGATGCGGCTCTCGCCGGGGCTCCCGCCGGCCACGCGCGCGACGCGCGTCACGAACGGCACCACACGGCGGCGGAACAGCACGCGCTCGTCCTCTTCCTCGGTTTCCGCCTCGCAGGCGTTCTTGAACGACGCCTTCACAAGCACAACGTCCCCGGCCGCCAACGCTCGAGCCACGTCGAACCGGCAGGTGTCGTTTTTCATCAGCCGGAACTTGCGGATCACAAGATCGCGCGTTTCGATCCCGGAGAGATGACGGGTGTTGATCTTTGTCGCGCCCACGGTTCCTTCCTTTCGCCGTAAGCGGCCAAGTCCGCTTGCGGCCGGGGCTTTTTCGGATTCCTTCCGCGCCCCGTCTGGCGCCGGCCCGTCCCGTCGATGGGCCTTACGCGTTGCTATGCCTTACGTATCGGACGGGCGGGCCTGCCACTTAAGAAGTCCGCGTCGAGGATCCGCAACCCTGTTTCTCGCGCCCGTGCCCGGAATGGACAAAATGGACATGGACAATTTGGACCGTTGACGAACGCGCCACCGCGAATTCGTTCTGAACGCGCACTCCGCGTTCGTCTTGCCCCGCCCGCCTTTTGGTGGGAAAAACGCCGCGTAATCCCCCGCGTGCACCTGAGACAAACATGCCAAACCCGCCGCTGCCGTTTGAGCCGTTCAAGATCAAGGTCGTCGAGCGCATCCCCGTGCTTACCGCGGGCGAGCGCCGCGCCGCGATGGAGCGCGCGAAATTCAATCCATTCAAACTGCGTTCGCGCGAGGTGACGATCGACCTTCTGACCGACTCCGGCACCGGCTCGATGAGCGATCGCCAGTGGGCGGCGATCATGATCGGTGATGAGTCGTATGCCGGGGCCGAAAGCTACGAGCACTTCCGCGACACCGTCTGGCGAATCACCGGCAAGAAGCACATCGTGCCCGTGCACCAGGGACGCAGCGCCGAAAACATCTTCTTCGGCGCGATCGTGAAACCGGGCGACGTCGTCATCAGCAACACGCATTTCGACACGACGCAAGCCAACGTCGAGGTGGCCGGCGGCGTGCCGCTCAACCTGCCGTCGCCGGCGAGCCGGCGGCTGGATACGAGCGATCCGTTCAAGGGAAACATCGATCTGGAAGCGCTGGCCGAGACGCTTTCCGACCGATCGCGCCGCGTCGCCCTGGTCGTCATGACGGTGACGAACAACACCTGCGGCGGGCAGCCGGTGAGCCTCGCCAACCTTCGCGCCGCGCGGGAAATCTGCGCGAAGCACGGGGTGCCGCTCTACCTGGACGCCGCGCGATACGCCGAGAACGCGTATTTCATCCACCAGCGCGAGGCGGGTTACGGCGACAAGACGCTCACCGACATCGCGTCGGAGATGTACGCGCTTTGCGACGGCGTGCTGATGAGCGCCAAGAAGGACGGCTTCGTGAACATCGGCGGCTATTTCGCCACGGACGACGAGGACGTCATGCGCCGCTTCATGAGCCGCATGGTCATTCAGGAAGGCTTTCCGACCTACGGCGGCCTTGCGGGCCGCGACCTGGAAGCGATGGCTGTCGGCCTGATGGAGGGCCTGGATATCGCCACGCTCGAACAGCGCGTGGAGCAGGTTGGCCGCCTGCACAAGCTGCTTGCGCAACATGGCGTGCCGATGATCCACCCGCCCGGCGGCCACGCGGTTTACCTCGACGCGAACGCGATCTGCCCGCACATCCCCATCGAGCAATACCGGGGCTGGGCGCTCACGTGCGAGCTGTATCTCGCCGGCGGCGTGCGCGCGGTGGAGGTCGGCTCCGTGATGTTCGCGCGAACGGACCCGGAAACCGGCGATACGCGCTGGCCCGAAAACGACCTCGTGCGCCTCGCGATCCCGCGCCGCGTGTATTCCGACCGCCACATCGATTTTGTCGGGCGCGTCGTCATCGACGTGATGCAAAACGCGGGCAAGCTGCGCGGCTACGAGATCACCTGGAGCCCGCCGCATCTGAAGCACTTTCTGGTGGAAATGCGGCCCAAATGAATGGGGAATTGGGAATGGGGAATTGGGAATCCTGCCTCCAGCGCGTTTGTTCGGCGAACGGAGCCGCGCGCGTAAGCAAGCGGCCTCCCCTACCACGCCTTGAGATGGCTTCTCGGAAGGATCGAGGGCGTCGTCCGGGGTCGGCAAGATCCTTCGCTTCGCTCAGGATGACGTCACGGGACGCGACGAAATGGGCGCGCCTCTTTCACTTGATTTGGTCAATTGCGATGGAAATTCCCCATTCGCAATTCCCCATTCCCAATTTGCGCGCCGCATGACCGGCTACTTCGACTCCACGCACGACCAGCTCCGCGCCTCGGCGCGGAAGTTTGTCGAGCGCGAGGTGATCCCCAACGTCGAGCGCTGGGAAAAAGAACAGATCCCGCGCGAGTTATGGGCGAAGGCCGGCGCGGCGGGTTTTTTGGGTATCGGCCTTCCGGAGGAATGCGGCGGCACCGCGGGCGATTTGTTCCACGTGATCGCGTATTCGGAAGAACTTGCGCGGGCCGGCAGCATGGGCATTTGCGCGGGGCTCGGGAGCCTTGGCATCGCGATTCCGCCGATCCTCGCGCTCGGATCCGAGGAACAGAAACGGCGCTTCGTTCCGCCGGTTCTCGCGGGCGAGAAGATCGCGGCGCTCGGCGTCACCGAGCCCGACGCCGGCTCCGACGTGGCGAACATCCGCACGCGCGCCGTGCGCGACGGCGATGCGTACATCATCAACGGCGCCAAGACCTTCATCACGAGCGGCGTCCTGGCCGATTTCGTCACGCTCGCCGCGCGTACCGGCGGCCAGGGGCACGAGGGCGTCAGCCTGCTGGTCGTCGAAAAGGGCACGCCGGGCTTTTCGGTCAGTCGGCAAATCGACAAGATGGGCTGGCACGCGTCGGACACCGCGGAACTGCGTTTCGAGGATTGCCGCGTGCCGGCGGCGAACCTGCTGGGCGGCGAGGGCGCGGGCTTTGTCGGCCTGATGCACAACTTCCAGCGCGAGCGCCTGTTTCTTGCCGTCATCGGTGTCGCGTTCGCAAAGCTCGCGTACGACCGCTCGAAGGCTTACGCCGACGAGCGCCAGGCGTTCGGCCGGCCGATCGCGGGGTTTCAGGTCACGCGCCACAAGCTCGTGGACATGGCGATGCGAATCGACGTGGCGCGCGAGTACGTCTATCGGCTGGCCGCGCGAATGAACGCGGGCGAGAATTGCGTTCGCGAGGTGGCGTTCGCCAAGATTTTCTGCGCCGAGATGGCGGAGGCGGTCTGCCGCGAGGCGATCCAGCTTCACGGCGGCTACGGCTACGCGACGGAATTCGGCATCGAGCGTCTGTACCGCGACGTGCGCCTGATCGCCATCGGCGGCGGGACGAGCGAGATCATGAAAGAGCTGGCCTGGAAGCTGCTTTGAACACTCTTACCGCAAAGACGCAAAGTTCGCGCGAAGAGCGCGAAGAAATCTCATGAAACTTCAAAACTTCGCGCTCTTTGCGTTTTTTTCTTCGCGCCTTTGCGGTGAAATTCCGCCGTTGACAAATCCCTCCCTCTCCGATTGACTTCGCCGCTAATTTGGGACTGGCAATCGGAGGGTATACATGCGGTCTTTTGCGATTCTGATCGGGACGCTCATCCTCTTGTGCGCCGCTGCGGCGGCGTTCGCGGATTGGGAAGAGCGCGAGCCGCTGCCCGACGGCCGCTTCGGTGGCGCGCTCGTTTCCGACGGCAGCTACCTCTATTACATGGGAGGCGGCGACCGAACCTTTTACGATGCGTACGACGACGTCTGGCGTTATGACCCGGACGAAGACACTTGGACGACGCGAGCGTCCATGCCGACGGAACTCGACGGCATCGACGCGGTTTACGACAACGGTTCAATCTACGTGCCGGGCGGACTCGTCAACTACTACACGTATACGTGGTCAAACACGCTCTATATCTACGACATTGCAGGCAATACCTGGTCGACGGGCGAATCCGTGCCGATTCCAGGTGGCCGCGACAGTTACGGCTTCGCGCCGTTCGAAGGCAAAATCGCGTATGTCGGCGGCTTCTCACAAATCGATTTTCCGTCGGCCGATGATCTGTTGTTCTACGATCCTTCGGGCGACACGTGGGAGGCCGGTGACGACCTGCCTGCGTCGCGATCGAGTTTCGCACTCTGGAGCGCCGAGGGCGCGCTGTGGGTGGCGGGTGGTGTCAACCCGACATACGGCGAGGCGACGGCTTGGAAGTACAATATCGCCGGCGACACGTGGAGCGACGCGGCGATGCCGGATGTGCCGATCAAGTCCGGAAAGGCGGCGTCCGCCACGGCCTACGACTTCCTCGACGCGAAACTCTTCTACGTCGGCGGTTTTGACGGGAGCCTTACCGCCGGCATTGCGGCGACGGTGCGCGTATTCGACATTTCGTCGAACACGTGGGCGCTCGCCGATGAACTGACCGAACCGCTGCAGAATGTCGCCGCCGCGTGCCTTGATGGATGGATCTATGCCGCGGGCGGCGAGCCGGGCGACTTCGGCGATCCGGTCGACACGCTCCAGCGCCTCTTCGTCGGCTCGTGCACGCCGATGACCACATCGACCACCACGACGACCACGACATCCACCACGACGACGCAGCCCGCCGGCGACGACGACACGGACGACGACGATGACGGCGACGACGATGATGACGATGACGACGATGACGATGATTCGGACGATGACGACGGCGACGCGGCGTCGGGCGATGACGACGACGACGACGACGGCGGGTGCTGCGGGGGATGAAGATAAGGCAGGCAGACTGGAAGGCTGAAAGGCTGGAAAGCTGGAAGGCCGGAACGTCATCGCAGCCGCATTTCCGAAATAACGAACCGAGACCGATTCGCGACGTTTCGATATGAACCGCGACCGATTCGCGACGCTTCGAAACGAAGCGCGACCGATTCGCCGCGCTTCGATACGGACCGCGACCGATTCGCCGCGCTTCGATGCGGACCGCGACCGATTCGGCGTTTCGATACGAACCGTGACCGTCAGGGAGCGGGTCGAAAAACCGCCGGATAAATAACGACGCCCTGGCGCGAACCGCTATTTGACGGTTTCGACCAGGCCGCCCACCGCGTCGCGCTTATCCGCGCGGCACACGACAAAAAGCGCCTCTTCCGCGTTGCGGTTGTCGCCCTCGACTAGCGGCCGTGCCTCGCCGTCGGCGAAGGCGAACGACGCCACGACGTGCACGCCGTTTTTCGCGCAGAAGTCCTCGAAATCCAGGATCGTCAGGTGGCGGATGTTCGGCGTTTCGTACCACTCGTAAGGCAGCGCGGGGTTGACCGGCATGCGTCCCTCGCGCGTGAGATGCTCGAGGATCGCGCGGTGCCCGAAGTTCGGAAACGACACGATGCCGACGCTGCCGATGCGCAGCATCTCGTTCACCACGCGCTCCGGCCGGTTCACCGTTTGCAACGTTTTTTCGAGGATCACGTAGTCAAAGCTGTCGTCCGCGAAATAGTCGAGCAAGCCCTCGTCCAGGTCCGCCTGAATGACGGGCACGCCGCGATCGACACACTGGCGCGCCATCTTCGCGTTGATCTCCACGCCTTGGCCGGACACTTTCCGGCGCCCGAGCCGCGCCAAAAGCGTGCCGTCGCCGCAGCCGAGATCGAGCACGCGCGCGCCGTCGCGGACGAGCGTATCGGTCAGTTCATGGTCCCAGCGCGTCGCGGGCGCGATTTCAGTCGACGGGCGCATCGCCATCTCCCGCGCGGCGCGCGACAAGGTTGTCGAGATATCGCCGCACCAGCGGTTCGAGCGCGTCGTCCTCGAGCAGGAACGCGTCATGCCCGAACGGCGAATCCAGGTTCACGTACGTCACCTGCCGGTTGTTGCGCGACAGCGCGCGCACGAACTCGCGCGTGCCGGACGGCGGGTACAGCCAGTCCGACGTGAACGAAACGAACATCCAGTCGCACGTCGCCTTGGCCATCGCGCGGACCAGGTCGCCGTCGCCGTGTTCGGTCGCGTCGTAATAATCCATCGCGCGCGTGATGTAGAGGTAGGCATTGCCGTCGAAGCGCTCCACGAACGACTGCCCCTGATGACGCAGGTAGCTCTCCACCTGGTATTCGACATCCAGGTGAAACCCACGATTCTCCGTTTCCTGAAAGCGGCGGCCGAACTTGCGCGTCATGGAAACGTCCGAGACGTAGGTGATGTGGCCGATCATGCGCGCGACGGACAGCCCGCGCACCGGTCCTTGCGCGGCGTCGTAATATTCGCCGCCCTTGAAGTCGGGGTCCGAGAGGATCGCGTGACGGCCGGCGTAGTTGAACGCGACGCCCTGGGCCATCAGGTGCGGCGTCGCGGCGAACACGATTGCGCTCGCGACGCGGTCGGGGTAGGCAAGAGCCCACTCCACCGCCTGCTGCCCGCCAAGCGATCCACCTGTCACCGCGAGCAGCTTCTCGATGCCAAGGTGCGTCACGAGCCTCTCCTGCAGGCGAACCCAGTCGGCCACGGTGACGACCGGGAACGCGATGCCGTACGGCTTGCCCGTCGCGGGGTTGATCGACGCGGGGCCGGTCGTGCCGTAACAGCTTCCCAGCACGTTCGAGCAGATGATGAAATACTTGTTCGTATCGAACGGCTTGCCCGGCCCGACGAGGCCGTCCCACCAGCCGGGGCGCGTCTTGCGCCAGGGGCGGTCGTCCGCGTCGGCGTCCCGGCACCAGCCCGCGGCGTGCGCGTCGCCCGAGAGCGCGTGGCACACGAGGATCGCGTTGTCGCGCGCCTCGTTGAGCGCGCCGTAGGTTTCGTACTCCACGTCCACCGGCGAAAGCGACACGCCGGCGTCGAGCGGCAGCGGGTTGCTCTCATCCGCAAGACGCACCCGCATCGGCTTCGTCCAGCCCACCGAAGTCGGCGAGTCCGGCGGATCGTATTTCGTTTTTTCGCCCGGCGGCGGCGCGTCGCTCATGAGTTCTCCGGATACGAACCGCGACCGTCAGGGAGCGGGTTTGGTTTCGCGCCCCAAATTCGCGGCCCGATATCGTTGTGCCGTTCGAACCGCGCGTCAACACGGAGGCGCTGTTTTTTACCGCAAAGGCGCAAAGTCGCGCGAAGAACGCAAAGGCATCTCCTGTTTTTCTTTGCGGCCTTTGCGATTCCTTTGCGCCGTCGCGGTGAAATCAAACCTTCTTGACCGCATCGGGCGGTGCGGGTAGAAAACCCTCGCAACGCGCGTCGCGGCCGCGGCGCACGCACGGTTGGGTAGCTCAGTTGGTAGAGCAGCGGACTGAAAATCCGCGTGTCGGGGGTTCAATTCCCTCCCCAACCACTTCGCGAGACGTCAGGTGACAGGCTCCGGGCGACAGGTTCATCGCCCGCCGGCGCGTTCGTGCGCCTTGCGCCGGTCGCGAGCCCGCGCGACAATCCCGAGGCTGCAAGATTTGAGGGGTGTCTTATGACGTTATCCCGCTGGGCCGCGTGGTTCGTGGTTGTCGTTTTCGCGTTGGGGCTGTCGTGCGTGAGCGGCGGCGGCGGCGATGACGCAGGGACGGCCGATGATGCGAGCGATTATGACGACGGGCTCACGGACGAGGAGTGCCGGGAAATCGCCGTAGGTTGCCGCCTGAACACGATCGGCGCGTGTGTGCATGAAATGTGCTGGGATGGTGAGCGAGCCGATGTGTCTCTGGAGTGCCGGGGACAGCTCATTCACGAACGCGACGACGGCACGATCTACACGAACGATCCGACATGTGAACACCCGATGGACGGCAATCTATGCGGGGCGGAGTGCGAGGCGATCCATTGTAGTTGCATCACCTACCAAGAACCGGCGATCTATCGTGAATTTCGCGAGTGTCGCCAAAGTTGCCACGACGAGGCCCGAGCTTGCTGTGACGACAATTGCCCGGAAGATCAGTGTGGCGGAAGTGCTACAGAGGGCACGCAACCGTGCCGCGACGACTGCGATTCAAAACGTGACAATTGTCACGCCGGTTGCTGCGTCGAATTTCCGGCACAGGACTACGATTTCTGGCGGGAGAAATGCGAAGCATAAATTTGACAGCAACCTTGACAGCAACGCCGGCGAATTGTCATGTACTTCGGCGGACGCAAAACGCGGGAAACGCCTGATAATAAAGGCTCCGGCGAACATCGGCGGACGGCGGCGGATGCGTTTTTTTGAATGAAAATCCGCGTGTTGGGGGCTCAATTCCCTCCCCAACCACTTCGCGAGACGTCAGGCAGAAGGCTCCGGGCGACAGGTTCATCGCGCGCCGACGCGTTCGTGCGCCTTGCGCCGGTCGCGAGCCCGCGCGACAATCCCAACGCTGCAAGATTTGAGGAGTGTCGTATGGCGTTATCTCGTTGGGCGGCGTGGTTCGTCGTACTGGTTTTTGCGATCGGGCTGTCGTGCGCGAGTGACGGCGGCGGCGATGACGATGACGACGCGGGCAATAGCGACAATGGCAGCGACGGTAATGGTGACGACGATAATACGATGGAAGAAACATGGACCGATTCTGACTCGGGCCTGACATGGCAACGAAACGATGACTGCTGTCTTGATTGGGAATCGGCCAAAAATTATTGCGCCTCGTTAGTTTGGAACGAACACGGCGACTGGCGCTTACCGTCGATTTCCGAATTACGTAGTCTTATTCGTGGATGTGTCGCAACGGAATTGGACGGCGCGTGTGAGGTGACGGACGAATGTCGATTTGCGAAATGTTGGGACCTACCGTGTCAAGGCTGCAAAAGCGGCGAAGGGCCTGACGCCGATGGTATTTATTGGCCAGACGGAATGTCGGGGCTATTATCGGAAGTTGGCGCTTTCTGGTCGTCAACGAAAATAGCCACTTTTTACGAGAGCGGCGTATGGGGCGTAATATTTGACGACGCGAGCATTTATTTGGCGCCGTCGGACGGCAATAATATACACACGATTTGCGTGCGCTAAACTTACGTTATTGGAGGATTTATGTCATTGCGAAGTTTGACCGCATTGTTCGTTTGCCTTGGTCTCGCTTTCGGGCTGTCGTGCGGCGGCGGGGGCGGCGATGACGATGATGATGACGACGGTAGCGACAACGGCATTCCCGATTGCTATAACTGCTCCGAATGGGACGAGGAAGATTGCCAGGAGCTTGGCGGACCGGATTGCCACCGTTGGGTGGGACCACACGCACCGTGCCTTTTATTCGCGGACGTATGCGGCGACCCATGCGCGAAGGAATGCGATTCCGACGATTCCTATGAAAAACCTCGATTCGATTGTGCCGAAGGAGAATTTTGTTGCTGGGGTCTTGAAGGAGAAGCCCAAGAGGAATGTTGGGAGGGGCTACAAGAGCGTTGCGAAAATTGTTTGGAAGACGAGTGTGGTTGCATGCCTTCATGACGAACTGATGTTGATATCAACCCTGACGGCAACCCCGGAGAATTTGCGCCCATGACCGCCATCCGCGTTTACCTCGCCATGAGCCTTGACGGCCGCATCGCAACCGCGGACGGTGGTGTCGCGTGGCTCGACCCGTTCGGCGAGAATGTCGATTACGGCTACGACGACTTCATGCATGGCATCGACGTCGTCATCCTCGGACGCACGACCTACGACCAGGTGCTCACGTTCGGCGAGTGGCCGTATGCAGGCAAGCAGACGTTCGTCCTCACGACGCGCCCGTTCAACCCGGGCCGCGACGACGTTTTCGCGTGGACGGACGGCGCCGCAACGCTTGCGGCGCACGCGCGCGCGATCGCGAAGAAGGGCGTCTATCACTGCGGCGGCGGCAAATCGATCGCCGCGTTTATGGAAATCGGCGAGATCGATACCTTCGATATCCAGCTCATGCCCGTTGTGCTCGGCGCGGGGCCGATGTTGTTTCCCGATGGATGCGCACCCGCGTCGCTTGCGCTCGCCGACACGACGCCGTTCGAGAACGGCGTCGTCCGGTTGGTGTACGAGGTTGTGAAGGGGGGCCAGGGAAACCGGGGTTAATCCTGGGACGTTGCAGAACGCACACTCCGTCGCCCCCGCTCCGAGCGGGGCGCCTTCGTTTGCGGCTCTGACCGTCGGGCGAAAACCGGTCGATTACGCCGCCGCCTGCTTCGCGGGATGCACCCTGGCGATAATCACCGTTTGCGCCGCGCCGTAAACCGTCGCGCAATTCGGGCACGTCGCGTACCAGGTGTAGAGCTTGTCGATCGCCTCGCCGCGGCGCGCGACGTATTCCTTCATTGCCGCGATCCAACGGCCTGTATCGGAGTAGCGCCCCTCGAAAAGCCGCGTGACGAACTTGCCGGTCAGGCGCACGCTCTCCCATCCGGGAAGCTCGCGCGTCGCGGAGATGAGCAGAGTGCCGCCGAACAGCGTCTCGTCGCAGCTAAGCGCGATGGGATGTTCCGGCATGGCGCGCGTCTTCTCGATTTCGCCCATCGCTTGCCGGATGATTTCACCGAAATTCAGGGGCATGTGAAAGAACGCCCTGTATCGCCGTTTCAGAAATAGATTGTCTGACCAGAGAAACTCGCGTTCCTCCCAGTCCGTCGATTTCAATATCGGACAGCATCCGGTTTCCGTGGTGTACCGATCCATGACAGGCCTCCACGCCCTGGCCCATGTTCACGCGGCGATGGCTTGAAAATTCCCCGAAGCGGGGAGCGGTATGCCGACAACGTACGGCGAAAGCGCGCGCTTCGGGCGGTCGAAAACTTGCGCTGCGTCGCGAGGAATTGAATTGCGTCTTGCGGAAGAGGGCGTATGATTTGTCGTTCAGTTCAACGCCGTCGACCTACCAGAGACGCACGGCCTCGCCCGTGCGCGCGAAAATCACGTGCGCCTCGGCCGGCCTCGCGCCTGTGATGCGTTCGAGCGCGTCGGCGTAGGCCGCGAGTTGCGGCCGATGGAATTCGGCGCGTTGAGCGGCCTTGAGCGCGGCGACGCGGTCCGTCTTGTAATCGACGATGACGTACGCTCCGCCCTCGCGAAGGACGGCGTCGATCGCGCCATCGACAAGCGCGCCGTCTTCCCGCGCGATGGTGTATGGCAGTTCGCGTCCAAGAGCGTCCGGCGCGCAGGCGGCGAGGCGTTTTCCGATCGGCGTGGCGAGCGCGCGTTTCATCGCGTCGACGACCTCGGCCACGCGCACGTCGGCAAGCGCGCCATCGATCGCGCGGACGGCGGGCGCGAACGTCGATGCGTCCGCGAGCACGCACGATTCCATCGCGCGGTGAAAGAGCTTGCCAAACGACAGGCTCGCCTCGCGCTGGGCGCTCCAGGCGGGTGCGTCGTCATCGCGCTCGTCTGTAT
>JAIOHV010000216.1 GCA_019912885.1 bacterium | reverse complement strand
ACCGACCGCGGACGACTGCTCATCACCGCCCTGCAAGCCACGCGCAACGCCAGCCTCAAACAGCTGCTACACGCCGCATAGCCGACGCCGACCGTAGCTTCTGCGACTCCCAACAAGAATTTTCGCTATAGTAGTTCAGGGCAAGCTCCGGTCACGGAGGAGACACGGAGGACACGGGGGATTTCCGGGACGTTGCCGCGTCAGTGCCGCAAATGGAGGCACGAAGCGCCGGAGTGCGCGGTCGCGTCCGCGCCGGCACATCGCATTCGAAGCAGGTGAGGACACCTGCGGTCCCGGGGAGCGGCCGCGTCGCGGAATGAGAGCCGGTGGTATTTGAGGGCGAGGCGGGACGAGATGCGTTTGGCCGAGCTGGCGCTCGGCGTTCCCGGGGGGAATCGCAGCATAAGCGGGCGGGCCGCCCGCGGTCCCAGTTCAGTCCTTGCCGCCGCCGTGCGCGGGCGAGACGAGGATCGGCGCGTAGGTGATGAGGTAGAGGATGAACGCCGCGGCCCAGAGCGCGCCGGCGGCGTCGATCATCATCAGGTATTTCGCCTTGAAAAGGTTCGCGCCGAACACGCGCACGAGCGCGGCGGCGGTGATGAGCGCGTACGCGGCGACGGTCGTTTTCGCGATGACGACGGGACGCCCGGAGTGCGCAAGCCCCACCCACGCCATCATGCCGAGGGTGAGCGAGCCCAGGGCACCGGCAGTGAGGGCGTGCGTCGCGGTGGTGGGCAACGCGCCGCCGAAAAGCGCGAACCATCCCCGCATCGCGAGGCCGACGACAAGCCACGCGTACGCGATGTGCAGGATGAACAACGCGGGCTTGCGCCACGCGCGGTGCCCCTGCCACGTGACCAGCCGCGCGAGGTTGATGCCCGCGGCGACAAACGCGGCGACGCCGACGGGGATGGGGCTCTTGATGAACGTAAGCAGCGGCAGCGCGGCGACCGAGAGGATCGCCGCCCAACCGAGAACGGGGCGCGGGGCAACGTCCACCTTCATGTGAAAGCGCGTGAAGTTCGGGACGATGCGCCCGGCGACGACGACGATGATGAGCACGACGAGCGCGACGCCGAGGATCGCCGTGCGTCGCGCGAGTCCCTCGATGCCGCGCGCGGCCGCGAAATGCGCGAGGAAGGCGAGAACGCTCATGAGGACGAGCCACGCGGCGAAGCCCAGGTCGCGCGGGCGCCTTGCGGCGAGGATCGGCCGCGCGATGACGACGGCGATGGCGAGGCCGAACGCGGCGTCGATCGCGGCGGGGACGATCCAGGGCAAAAGCCGCGAGACCGCATTCAGCACGCGGGCGGCGACCCACAGCGCGAAGAGCGCCGCGAGGAGAGGTCCACGCGCGGTTTCACGCCCGCCGGCCCAGTTGCGCACGGCCGTCAGCAAAAAGCCGGCGACGACGGCGAGCGTGTAGCCGAAAACCATTTCGTGACTGTGCCAGTCCACGGGGGCGAGGCGCGTTTTGGCGAGCAGCGGCGCGCCGCGGAACGCGCCGTTCCACACGAGCATGCCGATGGCGGCGAACGCGGCGCCGCCGAGGAAAAACGGGCGGAACCCGGTGCGCCAGATGGGCGCGTGCAGGGGGATGTCGGTGGGTTGCGTTGTCGAGAGTTTGATTGAGATGGGCTTCATGGGACCAATTGGGAATTGGGAATGGCGAATGGGGAATGCCATCGCAAGTAGCGCGGTGGCTGGCTGCGTTTCTATTTTCTCTTTCCTATTTCCTACTTCCTATTTCAATACTTGTTCCCCCAGCCGAGTTTGTCGCGGAGGATTTCGAAATAGCGCAGGCGCGGGCTGATGACCTTTTCGACGCGGCTTTTGGAGGCCACGACGGTGACGTGATCGCCCGGGTCGAGGGGGCCGATGGTGATGCCGTCCGCGGTGACCAGGACCTGTTTGGTGGAGCGGCCGAGCTCGACGCGCACCTCCCAGAACGACGGCAGGACGATGGGGCGAAAGGACAGGCTGTGCGCGCAGATGGGCGTGAGGATCGTCGCCTCGAGGCCGGGATAAACGATCGGCCCGCCGGCGGAGAGGTTGTAGGCGGTGGTGCCGGTGGGCGTGGCGAGGATGATGCCGTCGCCACGCACGCTCGTCATGCGTTCGCCCTTCACGGAGATGTCGAGCTCGATGACGCGGGCCTCGCGCACCTTGGAAAAGACGACCTCGTTGAGCGCGACGAACTCGGTGCGCGCGTTTTTCGTTTCGATGGCGCCCTTGAGCATCTGGCGCTCGCGGATCTCGTAGTCGCCGGCGATGACGCGGCGGACCGCGGCGTGGAGCTCGTCGATGGTCGTTTCGGTGAGGAATCCGAGGAGGCCGAAGTTGACGCCGAGGATCGGCACGGGGCGGTCGTGAAACATGCGGGCGGCGGCGAGAAACGATCCGTCGCCGCCGAGAACGACGACCAGCTCCGCGTCCTTGCGGATGTCGTCGGTCCCGATGCCGCCGGGGATGCCGTAATGCGTCTCGAGCTCCTCGTGGTAGAGGGGCGTCAGGCCCTCGGCACGCAGCCAGCCGATGAGCTCGCGCGCGGCGGCGCCGGCCTCGGGACGATCGCGGATGACGAAGATGGCGATGCGTTTCATCGAAATGGCAGATTAGACCGAAAGGCTGAAAGTCTGGAAGCCTGGAAGGTCGTCGCGGATCGCAAAATAGTCTGAAAGTCTGAAAGGTCATCGCGGATCGCAAACGCCGGTTCGCCGGTCAATTTTGTCCATTCGGTCCATCAGGTCCGTTTGATCCGTTCGGGTGACGAAACGAATCGCGAATCCTGTTAACGCGATCGCGGAATACGCGCCGCGACGTTGCGGAGCGTGCGGCGCCCTTTCATGCTGAGGTAACAGACGACCGCCCGAATGGCGGCGAAAGACAAGGAACAAGAAAGCAGTAAATTTTTTTCAGGAGGTTTCCATTATGTTGGGCTGGACGCTGGCGTTTTTCGTCATCGCGGTGATCGCGGCGATTCTTGGATTTTCCGGCATCGCGTCCGCGGCAGCGGGCATCGCCAAGATTCTCTTTTTCATCTTCCTCGTTTTGTTTGTGATTTCGCTGATCGCGGGCGCGGTTCGCGGCCGTCCGCCGGTGTAAACCAGGAACCGTCGATCGCGAAAGTCGTTCGTATCCAGACACACGCGAAGGGCTGCGGCCCTTCGTTTTTTTCCGCGCCGGAAAAGACGTAACGAGGTTAACGTTCATTCATGACACGATGAATTAATGTTTCGCCGTTTAGCGTTTTTTTCGGAGGCGAAATGCGCGTTTGGGTGCTTTTTCCGGTGTTGCTTGTTGCGATTGTTTCTCTTTTCGCCTGCGTCGATGAGCCGATCGACGGGGCCGGCGAGTCCCTTCCCGTTTCGGAGAACACGCTCGCGTTCGGTGCGAACGGCGTGACGCCGCTCGCGCGCGGGGAGTGGCGAGCGCCGGAGACGCTTCATGCCGCGCTGGACGAAGAGGGCTCGGCGTATCCGAAGGCGATCGACGCGAACCTCGCGGCCTCGCCGCAATGGACCTCGGAGAGCAACAGCGCGGGCGCGCTTTTCGGCTACAGCGTCGCGAGCGCGGGCGATATGAACAACGACGGATACGACGATGTGGTCATCGGCGCGCGGGAGTATAGCGGCGGGCTGCCGGGGACGGGACGCGTGTACGGTTTCTTTGGAGGCGCCGGCGGGCTGTCGGCGTCGCCCGCATGGGATGTCGTACTCACGCAAAGTTTCGCGTATTTGGGGCATTCGGTGTCAGGCGCGGGGGACGTGGACGGCGACGGATACGACGAGGTGATCGTCGGTGCGCCGAACTATAACAATGGGCTCGTCAGCGCGGGGCGAGCAACAGTTTTTTTTGACGATGCGGGTTTTCCGCTTTGGGACGAATTCGGCGATCAGGCGTTCGCCGCGTTCGGCACGTCGGTCGCCGGCGCGGGCGACATCAACGGCGATGGGTACGACGACATCATCGTCGGCGCGCCGCTTTCCAGCAACGGCCAGTCGAGCGAAGGCGCGACATACGTGTACCGGGGCGCGTCGTTCGGGATCATCCCCGGCCCGCACGCGATCCTCGAAATCAATGAGAGTTTCGCGGCGTTCGGCTCCTCGGTCGCCGGCGCCGGCGACGTGAACGGCGACGGTTACGACGACATCATCGTCGGCGCGCGTTTTTCCGGCAACGGCGAGTTTGGGGAGGGGCGCGCGTTCGTGTATCTCGGCGGGGCGATCGGCATCAACCCGACGTTCGCGTGGACCGGCGAGAGCGATATCCCCGACGGGGAATTCGGCGTGGCGGTCGCCGGCGCGGGCGATGTGAACGGCGACGGGTACGACGACGTGATCGTCGGATCCTACGGCTGGGACGACAGCCAGCGCGAGGCGCGGGCGAACCTCTATCACGGGCATGCCGGCGGCGTGGAGTCGTCGCCGTCGTGGATGGGCGCGAGCGGGCAGTTCAACGACGCCGTGATCGATGCGGCGGTTTCGGTGGGCGGCGCGGGGGACGTGAACGGGGACGGATACGACGATATCGTATTCGGCTCGATGCTCGACACCAACGGGCAATCCGATGAGGGCCGCGTGTGGCTGTTCCTGGGGAGCGGCGACGGCGTGGCCGACGCACCGGCGTGGAAAGCCGAGGGCGGCCAGGCGGGCGCGTATTTCGGCGCGGCGGCCTCGGGCGCGGGGGACGTGAACGGCGACGGCTACGCGGATGTCATCGCCGGCGCGCCGCGTTACGACAACGGGCAGAACGACGAGGGGCGCGCGTATGTCTGGCACGGCGCCGCCGACGACGGCAACGACACGTGCGCGACTCTCTCGGCGGTCGATGTGCCGGCGGCGCTCACGGCATCGACCGCCGGCTTCACGCACGGCTACATCCCGTGGTGCGTTCCGGGCTCGACGGCCAAGGACATCGTGTATTCGTTCGAGGGCGTCGCGGGCAACATGTATTTCGTGGATCTGCTCGGCGACCCGTCCTTCAACACGACGCTGTATGTGCGTTTCGGGGATTGCGTTTCCGGCACGCAGATCGGCTGCAACGACGACGCGGACGAGGTGTGGCATTCGCGGATCGAGTTCACCGCCGCGGGAAGCGGAACGTACTACGTTTTCGTCGACGGATTCGCGGCGGGGTCGGAGGGGTCGTTCTGGCTGACGATCACCTCTTCGACAACAACGACAACGACGACGACGACGACCACAACCACGACCACGACCACCACGACGACGACTACTTCGACGTCGACTTCGACGAGCACTTCGACTTCGACCACGACTCAGCCGACGACCACGACGACGAGCCCATCGACGAGCACGACGTCTCCAACGACAACGACGACGACAGCGGGAACGACGACATCGACCACGCAGCCGACGACAAGCACAACGTCTCCAACGACAACGACGACGACGGCGGGAACGACGACATCGACCACCAGCACGACGACGACCACCACGACGGCCGGTTCGACGACGACCACCACGATCCGGGGCGACGATGACGATGCGGCCGACGACGATGCCTTGGACGACGATTCGAGTGATGACGACGCGCAAGACGATGACGCAGGTGACGATGACGCGACCGGCGAAGATGACGATGACAATGACGACGGTTGCGGGTGCGGGTGTTGATTCAGGCTGCAGGCCACTGCAACAATTGAGGGGCTCCGCCTTCCGGCGGGGCCTTTTTCGTCGGGCGCGGAGCGCGGAATCGGTATCGCGGGGAACGCATCGACGTACACCCTTCGGCTTCACTCAGGGCAAGCTCCGGGCGCGGAGGAGACACGGAGAACACAGGGGAATTCGCGGAATTCGGGGAATTCGGGTTTGAATCGCAACGTCGGGCGCGGGGCACGGGCGAGACCCGCTCCCTGACGGCCGCGGTATGACGTCCCATCGCCAATCCGGCCGCGTGGTGACAATGTTAAACATCTTCATGAAGGCGTCGGGCCGCCCTGGCCCGCAAAGGATCGTCCATGGCAATGCGTCGTCGAACGTGGGTTATGGTTGTTCAGGCGGCTATGTTCGTGGTCAGTGCGTTCGTCATGGTTGCGTGGTCGCTGTGCCCCGGATCGGGGAGCGGCGACGACGACGATGACGACCTTCAGACCGGCGAACCGTGTGACGACGTGGCCGACTGCGAGGATTCTTTGATGTGCATCAACGGCACCTGCCGCCAGCTCGCCGAAGAAGGCGAGGACTGCGCCTCCGATGCGGAATGCGTGGGCGACCTGATCTGCCTGAACGATACCTGCCGCGATGTCTGCGATGCGGTGACGGCGGGAGACGGGAGCGACGGCGCCTTCTGTCGCGAGGACGGCGATTGCGTTTCGGAGTACTGCGACAACCGCCATCGCACACAGAGTTCCTGCCAGTGCCTGGGTTGTTACCCGGGGTTGTTCTGGGAAAACGACCAACTCGATGGAAAGCGTTTCAACGGCCAATACATGTGCTACTCGTACGCCACGTCCTACTGCGAGGGGCCGTTCCCCGAAATTTTCGAGATCAAGCAACACGGCATCGCGGTGACGATGACGGAAATCGGCGGCGGCATCACGTACACGGGCCCGATCTGCGACGGCGTCGTCAGCGTGACGGGCTGGCCGGACGACGAGTCGTACGTCGAAACGGGCGCGGTCGAGTTTTTCGCCCACAACGAATACGAAAAGCGGACGCAGTACTGGAATTCCGGCGTGCCGGAAGGCGATCCGGACGGGATCTGCTTCGGCACGGGCGGCGTGCAGCCGAACCCGGCGCCCGATATTCCCGAAAGCGAAAATCCCTGCCCCTAGGACCGATGGCGCCGCGCGGCATGGAATCGCGGATCCTGTTTACGCAATCGCCGAATACGCTGCGACATTGCTGAGCGCGCCGCGCCTTCAATCGCAGGACGCTCGCGCGCTTACGCTAGCCACACATCACTCGTCCCTCGTCACACCGTTTGCGTCCTCACGAATTAACCCGCTTTGACGCGGCGGTGTCTTGACGCAGCCGGGCGGCATTGATAGTAAGTGCGTACTCACTTATCGCCCCCGGTGTCGGGGGCCGGGGCGATCGTTCGTTCGGGGGGAGATTTCATGGGCCGGCCGCGCCATGTCAGCGACGAAACCATCCTGAAGATCGCGCGCGATTGCTTTCGCGAGGGCGGTCCCGCCGTCAGCACGGAGGCGATCGCCGAGCGCGCCAACATCAGCCAGGCGGCGCTTTTCAAGCGATTCCACAGCAAAGACGAGTTGATGTTCGCCGCGCTGTTCCCGCCCCAGGAGCCGTCGTGGCTCGCGCTCCTTGAGTCCGGGCCGGATGCGCGGCCGATCCGGGCGCAACTTCGCGAGATCGGCCGGGCGTTTGACCGCTACTTCGAGGAATACGTGCCGAATTTCGCGGTGCTGCGGGCGTGCGGCGCGCTGGCGCACCCGCCGTCCCGGCGGTCCATCCCGCCGGCGATGCTGGCGCACCGCGCGCTGACGTTGTGGTTTCGGCGCGCGGCGGCGCGCGGCCTCGTATCGGGGCGGCGGACGCAAACGCTCGCCATGATGTTCCTTGGCGCGTTCCAGAGCCGGGCGATGGCGCAGCACTTCACCGGCGGCGCGCTCGCGCTGCCCAGGGCGGATGCGTACGTCGCGTCGGTGGTGGACGCGCTTTGCGACGGCATCGAGCCGGCGGCGGCGAAAGGAGGCCGGCGATGAGAACCCTCGTTGCGGCCGCGGCGCTTGCCGCGATGTCGGCGCTGGCGACGCCGGCGGCCTTCGCGCAAACGGCCGAATTGAACGACGCGGCCGCGGAATCGGCGGACGTATCGGCGCCGCGCGAGGCGTGGTGGACGGTGATGAACGACCCGACGCTCGATCGGCTGGTGCGCGAGGCGCTCGCGAAAAATCCCGGCCTTGCCGCCGCGCGCGACGCGGTGCGCGAACAACGCGCCACGGCGTCGGCCGCGCTTTCGCCGGCGCTTCCGTCCGTGAGCGTCGATCTTGCCGCGACGCGGACGGATGTCGATCCGGAGGGCGAGCGCGAATCGTTCGCCGGCGCGTCGGGCGCAAGCGGCGCCGCGGCGGCGAGCGCGTTTTCGTCGTCGGTGCCGTATTCCACGGAGTCGGGCTCGGCGTATCTTGCCGCGCGCTGGAACGTGGACGTCTTCGGAAGCACCATCCGGAATTCCGCGGCGCTCGGGCGCGCGGCCGACGCGGCGCTCGAGACGCGCGACGAGCGCGCGGCGTCAACGGCGCTTGCCGTCGCGCTGGCGTGGTACGACCTGTTGGCCGCGCGGATGCAGGCGGGCGCGATCGAAACGCAAATCACCGCCAACGAGCAGATGCTCGAACTGGTGCAGCTTCGCTTCGAGCGGGCGGCGGGTACGGGGCTCGACGTGTTGCAGCAACGCCAGCAGCTTGCCGCGACGGCGACGCAACGGCCCGCGGCGCGCGCGCGCGTGGTGGAAGCGGAGGCGGTCCTCGTGGAGCTTTTGGGCGGAGCGATCGACCACGCGCCAGGGGCCGACGCGCTGCCCGAACCGCCGCCCGCCCCGGAATACGGCGCGCCGGACGATCTTCTCGACAATCGCCCGGACC
>JAIOHV010000215.1 GCA_019912885.1 bacterium | reverse complement strand
GCTTGCCGCGTGGTCGCCCGGCGAACCGAATCTCTACGCGCTCGCCATTACCGTGACGGCGGGCGGCTCCGCCGACGCGGTGCGCGGATATTTCGGCGCGCGCTCCATCGAAACGCGCACGGGCGAGGTGCTGCTGAACGGCGAGCGGCTCTACCAAAAGCTCGTCCTCAATCAGGGCTACTACCCGCGCGGGCACTACACGCCCGTCGATCCCGCGATGTACCGCAACGACGTCGAACTCATCAAGGCGCTCGGCTTCAACGGCATGCGCGTGCACCAGAAGATCGAATCGCCGCGCCTTCTGTTCTTCGCGGATTACCTCGGCCTGTTGGTCTGGGAGGAGATGCCGAGCGCGCAATACTTCACCGACGACACGATGGCAAACATCGAGCGCGAATGGCGCGAGGTCATCGCGCGCGACATCAATCACCCCTCCATCATCGCGTGGGCGCCGATGAACGAAAGCTGGGGCGCCGGCGCGTGGCCGATCCCGCTCATCTTCCGCGCGGACGCGAACGCGTTCGTGGAACACCTGTACGCGCTGACGAAATCTCTCGATCCGACGCGCCTTGTCGTCGACAACTCCGGCTACGACCACACCGACGCGACCGATATTGTGGACGTGCACCACTACCTGAAAAACACGGAACTGGCCGCGGACCTCTACACCCAGCTCGCCGATCTTTGGAGCTACGAGTACGCAATTGCGCGCCCGCTGAGGTGGCTCTTCGATCCCGGCGGCACGGTGCAAAACGTGTTCACGCGATGGTCGTCGTATCACGGCCAGCCCGTGATGATCAGCGAATACGGCGGCTTCGGCTTTTACGATACCGAGGGCGAGGAGACGCTGCTCGAAAAATTCGGCGCCTACACCGGGCAAATCCAGGCTCAACCGCACCTCGTCGGCTACGGCTACACGCAGTTCGCCGACACCTATCAGGAAGCCAACGGGCTCGTGGACGCCGACCGCAAGCCGAAGGCGGCGATCGCGGACATCCGCGCCATCAACGACGCGCGACGCTGACAAAGGCGGCCGGCCTCGCGAAACCGCCCGCCCATCGCCGCAAAGCGCCCGCGTCGATTTTCGCGCGGTTTCGTGGTATGTTTTTTTCGGAATATTTCCGTCAACCACCGGTGGACGAAATGCCCGAACCCGCAAACCCGAAACTGACGCCCGGCAAGGTCTACCGCACGCGCGACCTCGCGCGATGGAGCACGAATCCATCGCGACTTGCGGGGCGACTGGTTCGCGAGGGGAAGCTGGAACGGCTTGGGCACGGACTCTACGCGCATGAGAAGCAGAGCCGATTCGGCCTGTCGCCGCCGCGGGACGAGGAACTACTGCGCGCGTTTCTCGGCACCGACGATTTTCTTGTCACCGGGCCGGAGCGATGGAATCTGCTTCGTCTCGGAACAACCGCTTGGTTCGCCTCGCGCCTCGTTTATAACAAAAAGCGCTCCGGCCGCTTTGTCCTTGACGGTCGACCGTTCATTTTTCGCCGGGTTCTCTATCCCAGAGATCCGGCGCCGGAGTGGTTTGTCGTCGATCTATTTGAAAACGCACGCAGCGTCGGTGCGAATGAAGACGACCTGGCCAAAGCCCTTGCGCGAGCGATTCGCGAAGGCCGATTCGATTCGGAACGCCTGGCGAAATACGCGAAGGATTTCGGAGCTCGAAATACGCAACGCGTTATCGCGGAAGCCACCGTGAAAGCACGATCTCATGACATTTCCGCATCAGCACACTGACTTCGAAATTCTCGTCATGCACATCGCGAGATCGCGCGCGCTGTCGAACGGATTGATCGAGAAGGATTATTGGATCACGCACACGCTTTGGGCGCTTCATCGGACCGATCTCGATATCTGGTTCAAAGGCGGCACGTCGCTTTCCAAGGCTTATCACCTCATCGAACGGTTTTCGGAGGACGTTGACCTTCGCATGGAACCGGGTCGCGCCGGCGTGCCTCCCGTCCCGTCGTGGAAAAGCACGAATCCCGGCCGCATTGCGGCCAGACGCGGATTCTACGAGGCGCTTGAAAACGTCATGGCCGTGCCCGATGCGAGTGTCGCCTTGATGCCTGATTCGATCGACAAGGATGCTCGCGGCGCGGTGTACCACGTCGAATATCCCGGACAATTTCAGCGCGACCTCGGCGACCTGTCGCCCTATGTCATGCTCGAAGTTGGCGCCGCGCGCGTCACGCCGTTTGTTCGGTGCACGATCAGCTCATTCGTTCACGACGAACTGATGCGACTCGGGCAACTCGACGATTTCATCGACAATCGCCCCGTGGACGTCCGTTGCGTGCATCCGCTCGTCACACTCATCGAAAAGCTCGATGCTGTTTCCCGGCGATTTCGCCGCGAACCGATGGACCCCGCGTCGTTTATTCGCCACTACGAAGACGCGGCGTCGATCATCCTTAATTACCCCGACCTCCCGCCGCTTGACGAAAGCGCTTCGGCCCTCATTGACGATCTCTTGCGCGAGAAGCAGATCCGATGGCGGCCGGACGCCAACGATGCCGCGTTCAATCTCCGCGCAAAGAAAAACGCCGACGTCTTCGCGGCCTACGACGCGATCGCCCCGATGTATTGGGGCAAGCGCATTCCGCTTGCGCGATGTTGCGCGCTGATTCGGGAGTGGCTTAAAACGAACGCGTGATCGCTGATGACTGCGATCGCGCTTTCTCCGGAGCGCCCCATGGACGACGTCATCATCGAGGAACCCCCGCTGCATCACATCCACCGGATGTGCGCTCAGGGTCTGAATTCGCCGTTCTCGAAATTCCGCCTGAACGCGGAGATCGGCGCGGACGAGGTCGCGGGCACGCCGTTCCTTCGCAACGCCCGGACGTTTCTTTCTCTTTTGCTCGAGGCGGGAGGAACGCCCGCGACGGCGACCGGGAACCTCAACCGCAAGTTCGTGCGCGAGCTGTTCGAACGCATGGATCTTGATGCGAGGTACAGGGAGGACGTCTACTTCCACAACAAGGTGATCAACGAACCGGATGTGTGGCCGCTGCACATCGTCCGCGTCGTGTGCGATGTCGCGGGGCTTTGCCGCAAATACAAAAAGCGTTTTCAGGTGACGAAATTGGCGCGCGGTCTTTTGGCGGACGATGCGGCCGGCCGGCTCTATTGGCTCCTTTTCGAAACCTATTTCGAGCAATTCGATACAGGGTACGTCGCCCGGCACGAAGGAGGGGATGCCGTTCAAACGTATTTCCCTTACAGCCTCTTTCGCCTGCGCGGCCTTGCGCCCGGCGCGGAAATGGACATTCGCGCCGTGCCCTATTTCATCCTGCCCGCGGCCGTCGCCGTGCGCCTCGACGCGGAACATCCCTCCCCTTACGTCACGGCCGAACACTACGTCTATTCGCGAGTTCTGGCGCCGCTCGCCGAATTCGGGTTGCTGGAGATCATGCACGGGAAGCATCCCGAGTACGACTGGGAGACCGAGCGCGCGATTCGCAAGACGCCTTTGTTCGATCGCTTCGTCAAACTCGCAAACGAATAGTTCGCGGCATCTTCAGCAACCGCACCCGCCATCGTCGTCATCGTCGCCTGAATCGACCGGCGCGGTGTCATCATCGTCCGTCGCGGCGGCGTCGTCATCATCCGTGCCGGCGTCGTCATCCGACGCGTCGTCGTCGGATGTATCGTCATCCGCCGCGTCATCGTCATCCGTCGCGTCGTCGTCGTCATCGTCATCCGTTTCGTCGGCCGGCCAGAACGGCTCGTTCGCGTTGCCGGGATCGATGAGGTCAAAGTAGCGCCCCATCCAGTACGCGAGCATGTAGTCCACGCCCGGATAAACCTCGGTGCCCGGCCCGCCGGCGCAGTCCAGGTTGTACGGCGTCTTCTGCCACATGAACGACGCCGGGCAGCGATACATCACCGGGCGCGGATCGGCGGTCTGGTACTCGATGTCGATCAGGTCGCGGATGCCGAGCTGGTCGATGAGGTCCGACAGGAACACGCTGACCGGATCGAGCGGCCAGTCCGGAATGTCGAACGAGATGTCGCGCACGGGCGGGTCCTGAAATTCCGCGATCTGAACCTGCATGTCCGCAAGCGTCTCGTCATAGTCGCGGCACTCGCCCGCGCGCTCGCAATTAGCCAGATAAATGGCGTCGAAAAACACGTTGTGCGTATGCTTGACGAGATCGAACACCATGTCGTGGTACGCCGCCAGATAGTGCGCGCGGCGCTCGGGGCTCGTCTCGTTGCGCCACAGCGTGAAGTGGTTCATGTGGTTGAGATTGAAGCCATAGTACTGCTGATATTTGTTGAACCACGAAAAATTGTAGAGCTTGTACGCGTCCTTGTTCGCCTCGTACTCGTCCAGATACAGCGTGCGCATCTCGTCGGTTCCGACGATCCGCACTGCCGCCGCGAGCCACGCCAGGCGATGCGGCGGCTGCACCTTCGGCGCCGCGTCGGTGCGCTTGCCGTCCTCGCCGAGGATCACCCAATTCTGATCGGCCAGCGTCAGCAGGACTTCCTCGATGTCATCGCGGATGATCTGCCGCGTCGGTTCGTCGTCGATGAGGTCGTACGCGAGCGCCATGCCGAAAAACCAGCCCGTGTACTGATCGCGGCTTGTGTTGTTGATCCAGAAATATCCCGCCCAGTCGCCCGTGCCCGCCACGTAGCGGTCGTGGCCGATGTAGCCCGCGTTCCACGGCGCGGTGTCCGGCGCGGCGCCGCGCGCGATGAAGCCCGTCGTCTGCGTGATCTTCAGATGCGTATCGAGGCCTTCCACCGTGCGGATCGCGTTGGCCTTCGCTTCGGAATCGCCCGTTACGGCGTAGCGAAGCGCCTCGGCCGCGAGGTACGCGCCCGTCCAGATCGTCGAGTCCGACAGCGAGTAGCGCACGGGCGTGAAGGTCTCCGGCGAATCAAAATGCACGTAGCCGATGCCGCCGAGCGGGCTGAAGTTGTACTGGTTCGCGAACGCGTCGTGCGCGAGCGCGCGGTCCTCCAATTCGTCTGCGTGCGCGAGCCCCGCGACGCCTATTGCCAACGCCAAAACCATCGCTGCATTTTTCATCGGTCGCCAACCCTCTCACCGTTTCGCCCGTTCGATCATCGGCCTTCGAACGAGCCGGTTCAATCCCCCGAGGCGCGGCGTTGAGGCCCTCGCCTGTTTCCTGCTACGTTCGCGCGAAATCCACCGCATCCGCGAGGCTTGATTGCGCCTGACGATCCGATCGCTCGCCGTTCTTTTCGCGCTGGCCCTGATCGCGATGCTGCACGCGTGCGACGGCTGCGAGGACGGCGACGAGGACGACGCGGACGACTGCTCCGACATCGTTGCCGAGCCCATCACCGACTGCGAAAGCATCTGCAACGAAGACACCTGCGCGATCGTGCAGCAATGCGATGACTACATCCAGGGCGGCGCGCCCGAGAACTGCGTCAGCGAGTGCCTGAAAGGGTGCGCGAAGGGTTGCGTGCCGGTCGGCGCCGCCGAGTGCATCGACGGGTTCACCGACTGCGAAGCGCTGATCGCCTGCCTGGAACCGTCGTTCACGCTGTGACGGGCGCGCGGCGAGGATCGCTCGTCCTTTTTGCCGTCCTGCTTTCTTGCGCAAACGCGCTTGCGCAATCCGACGCGACCGGTTCGATTGAAGGACTCGTGCTCGTGAAGGGCGAACGCACGCCCGTCGCCGGCGCGACCGTTCGCGTTGACGGCATCGAGGAGACGCAGGCCACCGACACCGGCGGACGCTTTCGTTTCGACGCCGTCGCACCCGGCGAGCGGCGCGTAACCGTCGAGGGCGATTTCATCGAGACGCTCGCGGCGACGGTATCGGTCGCGGCGGGTCAGACTACAACCGTGGATCTCTACGCATTCGCCGCGCCGTTTCTGCTCGACGAGGTCGTGGTGGAATCCGAGCGCGAGCCGGCCGACATGACGCGGCGCAAGATTACGAAGGACGAACTCGACGGTATCCCCGGCGCGAACGCCGACGTTTTCCGCGTGGTGAAGAATCTGCCGGGCGTCGCCATGAGCGGCATCCCGACGCAGTACGGGGCCGAGGGATTGGTGATCCGCGGGACGGGGCCGGAGGACAGCAAGTATTTTTTCAACGGCTTTGAGATCCCGCAGCTTTTCCATTTCGGCGCGCTCGTCTCGCTTATCAACGCGGAACTTGTCGAGGACATCGCCTACCTGCCCGGGGGATTCGGCGTGAACCGGGGTGATTCGATCGGCGGCTACGTGGAGGTGACGAGCCGCGCTCCGCGCAACGACCGCCTGGGCGGCGCGGTCGATCTTTCGACCTACTCCGCGTTCGTGCTTGTCGAAGGCCCGTTCAACGCGCGCGCGTCCGGCGCGGCGGCCGTGCGGCGCAGCACGATCGACTATATCCTTCCCGAAATCGTGCCCGAAGAGGAGGCGGCCTTCACGATCTCGCCGCGCTTTTACGACTACACCGCGCTTTCGCAATGGCGGTTAAACAGCGCCAACCGCCTCTCGCTTGTCGCGCTCGGCAGCCACGACCGCACGAAACTGCTGGCCGAGATCGACGAAAACGAACCCTTCTCGCCCGACGCTTTCGACATCGAGATCGGCTGGCACACGGCGATCCTCGATTGGGATTTCGCGCCGACCAGCCGCGTCACGCAATCGTTCGCGGCGCAGTTTCTCTATCTGGAAAACGACTTCCGATTCGGCCGCGACCAGAACGTGGAGGCGACCGTTTATTACCCCGCGTTCCTGGAGGAGATCTCCGTCGCCGCGGGCGACTGGAATACGCTGCGTTTCGGCGCGAACGGCGTGTTCGTCGTGTACGACACGTCCGGCGTGCTGCCGCTCATCCCCAAGGAGGGCGACCCCGCGATGTCCTGGACCAACGCCGACGCCACGCGCTTTTCGGACAATTCGCGCACGCTCGGCCTCGACGGTTGGGTGGACGACGTGATGGAGCCGGCCGACTGGCTGCGCCTCGTGCCCGGCGTGCGCGTCAATCATCTGGACCTGACAGGGGAAACCACGCTCGACCCCCGGCTTTCCGCGCGGTTTTTCCCGACCGAAAAAAGCGCGATCAAAACATCTGCGGGCGTGTATCACCAGTGGCCCGACCGCGACGAGATGCTTCCAAATCTCGGCAACGACGACCTCGGCGCGGAGGCCGCCTACGAGACGGGCGCGGGGTTCGAATACGACTTTGGACAGGGCTATGAGATCGACGCGCAGGGATACTACAAGCGGCTCGACAACGTCATCGCCCGCACCGGCCCGGACGCGGACGTGCCGTACGAAAACTCGGGGCGCGGGTACGTTTGGGGCGCGGAGATTCTCGCGCGAAAGCGCCTGACCGACCGCCTGTTCGGCTGGATGGCGTACACGTATTCGGTCAGCCGCCGCAAGGATGCGCCGGACGCCGAATGGCGCTATTTCGACGAAGACCAGACGCACAACGCCATCGCTCTCGCGAGCTACACGTTCGGCCAACGCAAGCTATGGAAGCTCGGCGGGCGATTCCAGTTCGCGACGGGCAAGCCGTACACGCCGATCGAATCCGCGGTGTATAACGCCGAGACCGACAGCTACCTCGCGATCTATTCCGAGGACATCAATTCGCGGCGCGAGCGGGCGTTTCATCAGCTCGACGTGCGCGTCGACAAGCGGTGGATCTTCAACACGTGGACCCTGAACGCGTATCTCGATCTGCAAAACGTCTACTGGCAGAGATATCCCGTCGGATACCGGTACAATTTCGACTACTCCGAACGCCGGGCGGTGTCGTACCCGACGTTCATCCCGTCGTTCGGAATGACGGCGAGGTTTTGATGGATCGCCAAATGCGGAACACCGAGCGCACGGAGGACACACGGAGAGCACGGAGTTTTGACAGACGCCGCAAGATGAAGTCGCGAACGGAGCCGCGCAGGTGAATAAGCGGCCTCCCCGTACGCCAGACGAGATTGCCACTCGCAAGACTCTTCCGGAGCCGCGATGAAACGCATATCCATCGCCATCGCAAAAGCCCTCGCCCTGCTCGCCTTCTTCGCCGCCCTGCCCGCGTGCGAAGAGCCGTTCGATCCGCCAAGCGTCATCCAGTCGCGGCGCGTCCTTGCGATCACCGCCGATCCGCTCGAAGCCGCGCCGGGCGAAACCTTCGCCTTTCGCGCCGTGGTGGCCAACGGCGACGGCTCGCTTTACGACGGCCCCGTCGTGTGGGCGATCGCCGGCGGCGACGCGCTGCGTCTTGCGGGCGATCTCGCGGCGGCCGAAGAGCCCGTGCGCCTGGCCGCGTCCGAGCCGTTTTTCTGGACGGCGCCGGATGCGGGCGATCTCGCCGCGCGATACGGCGAATTCGAATCGCGCGGCCTGCTGCTGACCGCCGGCGCGACGGCGTTCGAATCCGCGAATATCTTTTCCGGCCAGGTCGCCGGTGCGCCGATCCCCGCGTTCAAGCTGCTTGTCGTTTCCGATCGCGCGCCGGACGAACGCTTTCGAAATCCCGTGCTCGCGGAAATCGTCGTCAGAGGCCCCGGCGGCGTGCCGCTCACCCCCGGCGACGACGGCGTTTACGCGACGGACGCGCGCAAGGTTATTCTGGAGGCGCGCGCCGCATCCACGACGGGACGCCTTTCCTATCACTGGTTCGCGACGGACGACGGCTTCGAGCCCCGGGACAAAAGCACGCACGCCCTGTCGCCCGGCAGGACGGGTCTTGTCCACGTCTGGTGCGTCATCCGCGCGACGCACTTTTTCGACCACGACGACGGAACGCGAACGCGCGTGGCGGGAATCGACTGGAAGCGCGTCGCGGTGCGTTTCGAATGAGTGGTCAACGTGGGCGAGATCGACGTTTTTTTTTCATTGACCCCCCGCCACGTGGGCTGCTAAGTTCGCGTCTCAACGATGCTTTTTTGAGGCGACGGGCCCGCGGTCCATTTCGGCGCCTCGGGCGCGCGCCGTTTTCCACGAGGAGATGGCGATGAAACGCGCGATTTTGATCGCTCTGGTCCTTGGGGCTTTCCTCACCTCCCCCGCCCTGGCCAAGGAAAACATGGAGATCGACAAGGGCACGATCCTCATCGGCGGAAGCTCCACCGGCGGGCTGCTCTTCGGCGACCACACGATGAAACCCGACAAGGGGGACGACGTGGACATCAGCACGACGATGTTCACCGTGCTGGGCTACGGCGGCTATTTCGTGAAGGAAGGCATCGCGATCGGGCCGATCGTCGGCATCGCGTACGGATCGGCCGAGGTCGACCAGAAGACCACGGACACGACCGTCTCGTTGACCGCTTGGGAGATCGGCGTGCAGGGCATCTACATCTACCAGATGAAAAAATCCGACCAGTGGGCGCCTTTCGGCGCGCTGGCCCTGGAATACGTCAACGGCAGCGCGGAATTCGAGACGAAGGTCGGCAGCACGAAAACCAAGACCGAAAACGACATGACGGGATGGGCGATCGCGCCTCGCGGCGGCGTCATGGTGTTTCTGCATCCGCGCTTCGCGCTCGATATGTCCGTCGTCCTCCGCTACATCTCGGGCAGCGGATCGACCGACTCGGGCGGCGCCGACGCCGACTTCGACCTGACGAGCATGAACTACGGCCTGATGGTGGGGCTCAACGGCTTCCTGATGTAGCCGACGAAAAACGCGGCCCTCAAGAATTTTCGCCGATCGGGCGATATGGTATAAACGAGCGTCTTCGTTCGGCGTTTTTGGGGCGATTTTTCCGGGCCGCTGTTTGAAAAAGGGCGACATCACCTTGCGTTTTCCATTTTGGCGATCCCCCGAGGCGATCGGCACGATCGCCTTGGCTCTTGCGATCGGCCTGTCCGCCGTCCCGGCGAGCGCCGCGTCGCTCATCCTCTACGACGCCCCTTCGGGCGACACCACCGGCGTGCGGCTAGCCAACATGCTGTTCAATTACGTGGCGCATTTCGACACGGAAATCGACCAGCTTCCCGTTGCCGACTACACCGCGGGCACGCTTTCGATTTACGACCATGCCTATTACGTCGGCACCGACTGGGGGCACGCGATCCCCGCGGATTTTTTCGCTGACCTCGTCGCCGGCGACGCGCCGGTGCTGTGGATCGGCGCGAACCTGCACGAGTTGACCGATTATCTTGCCGGCGGCTCGGGCCCGTTCGGATTCCACTACAATGCGTGGCGCGCGGGCGTGGGCTACGACAACATCACCTACGGCACGCACGTCGTCGAACGCGCCCAGGACCAGTCGTTCATCGAAGTGACGGTCGATGGAGCGGCGACGGTCCATTCATGGCTGGCCGACGGCTTCACGCTGACCGATTCCCCGCATTTCGTTTGCGGCGCGAATCTGTGTTTTCTCGCCGAGACGCCGATGTATTTCATCGGCGTGGACGCGCGCATGAACGTGCTCGCCGACCTGCTGCACGAGTTCACCGGCTCGGATCATCCGGTCACGAAACGCGCGCTCGTGCGTTTTGAGGATCTGTCGCCGTACAACAACGATCCGGCACTGATGGTGGCGTTCGCGGATCTGCTCACGGCGCGCGGCGTTCCGTATTCGATCGGCGTGATTCCGATCTTCCGCGACCCCGACGGCGAGATCGCGGCGGCAGGCACGGAGATGGAGCTGACCGACGATCCGGCGTTCGTCGCGGCGCTTTCGTACATGATCGCGCAGGGCGCGACGCTGGTTCAGCACGGCAGTTCGCATCAATACGACGGGCTGACGGGCTGGGACTGGGAGTTTTCGCTCGGTTACGCCGGCGAGCCCGTGCCGGAGGACGCCGCCGCGTGGGCTGAGGCGAAGATCGACGAGGCGCTCGTGTCGTTCGCGAACGCCGGCTTGACGCCCGCGATCTGGGAGACGCCGCACTATTCCGCGTCGCATGGCGACTACGCGACCTTCGCGGCCTATTACGACCGCTGCTACGAACGCCCTTCGATTTTCCCCGTGCCGGTGGATAACGGGCCGATCTACGCCACGGACCTTGGGCCGGGGGGGATGATCGTCCCCTTCCCGATTCAGACGAGCACGCTCGGCATGGCGGTCGTTCCCGAAACGATGGGGTATCTCGCGGATGTCGATGGCGCGAGGCCGGCGGATCTCCTGACGATCGCCGACGAGGTGGCCATCATCCGAGACGGCGTGCCGTCGTTTTTCTTCCACCACACGGTCGCGTCCACGGCGGAAGTGACGGCGGTGGTCGACGGCCTTCTCGCGCGCGGATACGAATTCACGAGCCCCGGCGTGGTGCTTGGCGATCCGACGACGACCACCACGACGTCGACCACCACGACGACCTCGACCTCGACGTCGACCACCACGACGACTGCACCAACAACCACCACGACGACCTCGACGTCGACTACCACGACGACTGCACCGACAACCACCACGACGACATCGACATCGACCACGACGACGACGGCACCGACAACCACCACAACAACGTCGACAACCACGACAACGGTCGCAACGACGACCTCGACCGCCGGCACGACGACCACGACTGGCGGAACCACGACGACGACAACAGGCTCAACGACCACGACGACGGCGGGCTCGACGACAACGACCGCCGGTTCGACGACCACGACGACGGCGGGTTCGACGACCACGACCGCCGGTTCGACAACCACGACGACGGCATCGACCACAACCACGACGACGACGACCACGACGACGACCACGACGATACCGATGGACGACGATCTCGATGACGACGATGCCGGCGACGATGACACCGACGCGCTGCCCGGGGACGATGTCAGCGTCGTGGAGGACACCGGCAGCGGCGGATCGTGCTGCGGATTCTAGTCGCGTTTCGACTTGCGACGACAGAACGCAAGCGATGTCAGTGCCGCGAGCGATAGCGAGCGGTCTCCCCCGCCCCGGCACATTCGCGTCCTCCGAAGCAGGCGAGACGCCTGCGCTCCCGGCAAATCGCCATCGAAGCACGCGAAACGCCTGCGCGACCAACGGAAATGTCCTTCCGTGCGCTCCGTGTCTCCCCGTGTTCTTCGTGTACTGTCGGAAAAAACAGCGTTGATCGCGATCGGGAATTGGATCGGGAACGGATCGCGCGGCCGGACGACGGCGACTCGGCCTACCAGAAGATCTTCAGAATCGCCTTCTTGACCGTTTCGAAACTGACGTCCGCGGCAAGCAGATCCCTGGCGCCCGGTACGCGCGTTTCCGGCGCCTTTCCACGGCGCGCGCGGCGCATTTGCAAGATCTTGAGCTGCGTCCGGGCCTCGTTGTTCGTTTTGTTGAAACGGAATGCCTGCGCGAACATGAGCTGCGCTTTGTCCATGTCGCCCGCGTTTTTGAACAGCATGCCCAGGTATTGAAACGCCTTGTCGCAGCGCGGGTTGAGGTCGATCGCCTTTTCCAGATGTTCGCGCGCAAGCTGCACGCGCTCGCCTTGCGGCCGGCCGCTCGCGTGCAATGCGGACCAGCCCAAAAACGCGTGATACTCCGCTTCTTCCGGGAACATCTTCACGGCCTCGGCGAAGTTCTCGTACGCCTTCTCCCAGGCCTGCTGGCGCATCGCGAGCATGCCCGCGTTGAAGGTGCGCTCCGCCGCCAGGATGATCTGTACGCTGCGTTCCTTGCGGTCGCCCCCGGCGCGCAACCGCGCCTCGTACGCCGCGCGCTTGTTGAAATCGAGCAGCGTGTCATGCGCCTCGGTCGCGCGCGCGACGATTGCGTCCGCGAGCGCCAGAATCTCGCCCGAAAAACGCGGGCGCAGGCGGTCGGAGTGCAGCTTTTTTACGAGGACGCGATACGCGTCGTCCATCGACTTGGCGTCCGCGCCGCGATCGACGCCGAGCACCTCGTAGTGCGTGATCCTTGGAAGCTTCAGGTAGAACGCCAGGATCTCGTCGAGCAGCCCGCGATCGTCCGGCGCGGCGCGCTTGCGCTCGCGTTCGACGTAGGCCGTCAACTCGCTTTCGTCGCGATCCTCGGGCGCGAACCGTTCGGCCGGCGCGGGACCGGGCGGTGCCTCGCGCGCGCCGTCCGCGTCGTCTTCCGCGAGGCCGCCGGTCTCGAAGTCCGCAAGCTCGATCTCGAGCGCGGCCTCGTCATCGGCATCCTCGACAGCGCCGCCCCTTGCCACGGCGGGCGCTTTCTCGCGGATGGCCTCACGCGCCACGCGATCCGGGCTGGGCTGGGCGGAACGCAATTCGTCCGCCGACTCCTTCATCGTACCCGGATCGACCTTCGCGAATTGCTCCAGCACAAGCAATGTGTAGAACGCGAAGAACGTGCGCGCCGAATCGAGCGGGCTTTCGCCAAGGACCTTCGCGACCGTGCGCTTGCCGTCGGCGAGGCGAAGGATCGCCGCGGCGTCCCCGGGCAGGCGCAATTCGTCAAACGCCACCGGCGGCGATGGATTCCGCAAAAGCACAAAATCCTTCATCTCCGCGGCGACCTCGCGGATGCTCGCGGGATCGTAGTGCCGCTCGATGCCCTCGAGGATGATCGCGGGCGGCCATTGCTCGAACGCGGTGTGCGTTTCCTCCAGGCGATCGGCAAGCTCGATCGTATAGGCGCCGTCAAACCAGGAAAACAGCGCCAGCATCTTTTCGTGCGTCTGCAATTTCAGCGCGTTGTAAACCTGCGCCGGCGTGAGCGCGCCGATGTCCACGAGCGCGCCGCCCATCATCTGGCCCTCGGCGACGCTCGCAAGCGAAGCAAGATACGCGTCCTCGTCGATGAGCCCCTGCATGCGCAGGATCTGGCCGAGCGTCTCGTCGCGCTGGTCGCTTTGCACGTGCATCGGCAGGCCCTCGCGCACGAAGACGCGCTTGACGGCGTTACCGCGCGTGAACGTGACGATGCCCGTCGCGCGCGCGAAGAACATCGCGGCGACGACCTCCGGCACGCTTGCCTCTCCGAGATCGCCGGACATCGGAACGAGGAGACTCGATTCCGGCTCCGGCTCCGGGCCGGGCGATTCGGCGGGAGACGGCGACGACGACTCGCGGATTTCAAGCGGCTCAACCATCGGCGCACCATCGTCCGACGTTCCCGGCGCGAGGTTTTCGAGAACGGTCGCGAGCGCGCCATGCAGCACATCCTCGCTAAACGGCTCGGCCAGAAACGCGTCGGCCTTCCAGCGCGCGCGGGCCACGTCGTCCACCTGCATCGTCCGGAATATGGAACTGGTCAGGATGATGCGGCAGCGCTCGCCATTCGGCGTCTTCCGCAAACGCACGGCCAGCTCGGAGCCGGGGACGCGCGGAAGCGTCAGCGCGACGAGGCAGACGTCCGGGTGCGTTTCGGCGAATCGCCGCTCGGCGTCGTTGGCGCCGGCCGCGAGCGTCACCTCGTGCCCCGCGGCCGCCAGATGCGCGCGCAGCCATTCGCGCTTTTTCTCGTGGTGATCGACAACGAGAATCCGCGCGCGGCGCGCACCTTCGGGGGGCATGTGTCGAATGGGTTCGACCATAAAAATAA
>JAIOHV010000214.1 GCA_019912885.1 bacterium | reverse complement strand
ATCCGGAAGCGCCGGAACCCGACGGCGACGGCGCCGGTGCGTCCGATGACCCGGCCGGCGGCGGCGACGACGATGGGCAAAATGGAACCGGCGGCCGGGCCGTCGTCCTGCGTCTTTCGCCGGACCCGCGCGAGGCCGGCGAGCTGTTCCCCGCGGGACAGCGCTTCGAGATGGTGCTCGATGTCTACGATGAGCACGGCGAACTCGAAGGCACGACGACCGACTACACCCTCACGTTTTCGCCGGACGCCGATGGCGCGACGTACGATATTGGCGCCGGGTGGATCCGCTTTTCGCCGCAGGCGTCGCGCCACTATCAGTTCACGGCGACGTATGCGCCCGCGGACATCAATTCGCAGGCGGTCGATCTTTCCGTAACGCTATCGCCGCTTGCCGAGGTAGCGATCGAGTCGCCCGCGGGAAACCCGTACACGAACGCGACGGCGATCGAGGTCGCCGGCCGCTGCACGCTGACCAACGACGCGCGGCGCCCGTGCCAGGGCGTGCGCGTCAACGGCATCGACGCCGTCAACAGCCCGCAGCCCGGCAAGGATTGGTCGAACTTCACGATCGGCCTTTCGACAGGGACGGGCCTTTTCCGCGTGCGCGTCGAGGCGATCAACGAATACGGCGTCGCCGCGCACACGCACAACCTTGCGCTTGTCGTCGGCGACACGCGGCCCGAAGGCCTGACCGTGACCACCGGCGTTGTCGCGCGCGCGAACGGCGAGGCGCTTGACGCCGTGGCAGAATCCGTAACGAGCGAGATGGCGTCGCTCGATCTCGGCGCGCTGGCGCCGTCGCCGTTTGTCACCGACTCGCAGGGCGCGTTCACCGCGTCGCTCGATGTCGAGGATCCGCCGGGGATAACGCACCAGGCCGCGAATGTGGCGATCGAGCCGAACGCAACCGGAGCGCGCGTGACGATGGCGTTTGACGACGTGTCGATTCCGCTTTCCGGCGGCGGTATGAAGGACGGATCGCCGTGGAGCGGCAGCGGAACCTTCGCGGCGAGCCGCGTCGGCGTCCGCGCGCGCCTGGCGTTTTCGCCAGGTGGCGGCGGCGTCGCGGACGTGACGCTCGCGGATGTGGAAATCGAAATCGACGACGCGACGCTTTCGGGCTTCGATGCCGTCGGCGCCGCCTTCGAGACGGCGCTTTTCGACGCGATCGAGGCGGCGCTCGCCGATCTCACCGCGCAGGCGGCCGGCGACGCGCTCGCGCCGGCGCTCGACGGGGCGTTCTCGAAGATGCAAGTCGCGTCAACCGGCGCCGCCAACGGCAAGACGGTGTCGATGGGCGGCGCGTTCACCTTCGCGGCGTCGGACGACGGCGGCTTGTCGTTCGCGTTCGACGTGGATGCGACCGCGAGCGCGAAGACCGACGCCTCGCTGATGCCGGGGAGCTTTCGCCGCGCCGGCGCCGCGCCCGCGATGGGCGCGACGGCGCCCGACGGATTGGCGTACGCGTTTGGCGTTGTCGTCGACGACGATCTATTCAATCAGGTGCTGTACGAGCTTGAACGAGCCGGCGCGTTTGATGTCGTCGTCGGCGAATTGACGACAGCCGATATCGCCGGGGCCTTCCACGACCTGTATACGCTCTATCCCGGCGCGGACGTCGAGCTTCGTTTTGCCGCGAGCCTGCCGCCGATTTTCGTCTATCGCGAAATGGCCGGGGAGCTTGCCGCGTCGCTTGGCGTCGCGAAC
Organism: bacterium; assembly: GCA_019912885.1. Classification (NCBI taxonomy): domain Bacteria; species bacterium. The sequence goes on along the minus strand of JAIOHV010000214.1, from coordinate 11,145 downwards.
ATGCGTTTTGATATCGTGTTTCCCGGCGCGGACGGCGGAGACGACGTATTCGCGCTGTCCGCGAATCTCACCTTCGAGCTTGCCGCGGACGCCGGCGAAAACGACGGGCGCTTCATGCTCGCGTTCGACACCGCCGGCGTGTCTGCCGATGTGACGTTGCTGTCCGCGATGCCGGGCGCCGAACTGGCGGCCGCGCAAGTCGCGGATTTCATGCCGACGATCGCCGGGATGCTCGCGCCGGTGTTTGAACAGGCATTCAAAGCGATCGCGCTGCCGCGATTCGTCGGCCTCGAATTCGACGTCACCGCGACGCACGCCGACGGTGTTGCCGAGGATTTTCTCGGGGTGTACGGCGGGATCGCTCCGTAGCGGATGGGCGACATGGACATGATGGACCGGATGGAAACCATGGACCCGACCGACCATCGCACCCTTGCCCAAACCTCCGTGATCTCCGTTTCTCCTCCGTGCTCTCCGTGTACCGCATGAAAATGCGCCGATGATTGACGCGCCCCGCGCGTGTTGATAGGAAACGCGCGAGCCGCGCGAACCCCCTATCTCCGAGACACGCATGAGTACCCAGTTCGTCTATCAGATGCACCAGCTTCGCAAATCCGCGGGCGGGCGCACCATCCTCGACGGCGTCACGCTGGCGTTTTTCCCCGGCGCGAAGATCGGCGTGCTTGGGCCGAACGGCGCGGGCAAGTCCACACTGCTTCGCATCATGGCCGGCGAGGACCACGCCTTCGACGGCAGCGCGGGGCCGTCGCCGGGCGTGACCGTCGGCTTTTTGCCGCAGGAGCCCCGGCTCGATCCCGAAAAAACCGTGCGCGAGAACGCGGAGATGGGGCTTAGCCACCAGCGCGACCTGCTGCGCCGTTTCGAGGAAATCAGCGCCGCATTCGCGGAGCCGATGGACGACGACCGGATGCAAAAGCTGCTCGACGAGCAAGCTGCCCTGCAGGACGCCATCGACGCGGCCGGCGCGTGGGAGCTTGACCGCACGATGGAAATCGCGATGGACGCGCTGCGTTGCCCGCCGCCCGACTCGCCCGTGACGAACCTTTCCGGCGGCGAGCGGCGCCGTGTCGCGCTTTGCCGCGTGCTGCTGGAGCGGCCGGACATCCTGCTATTGGACGAGCCGACCAATCACCTTGACGCGGACAGCGTCGGGTGGCTCGAACGGCATCTTGCGGAATACCCCGGGACCGTCGTCGCCGTGACGCACGATCGCTACTTCCTCGACAACGTCGCGGGCTGGATTCTGGAGCTCGATCGCGGCAAGGGCATTCCGTACGAGGGCAACTATACCGGCTGGCTCGAACAGAAATCGAAGCGCCTTGAACTCGAGGAGAAAGCGGAGACCTCGCGCCGCAAGACGCTCGAGCACGAGCTCGAGTGGATCCGCATGGCGCCGCGCGCGCGGCAGGCGAAATCGAAAGCGCGCTACACCGCGTTCGAACAGTTGATGGCCGAGGAGGCCGAGGCGCGTCGCCGCACGGCGGAAATCGTCGTGCCGCCCGGGCCGCGCCTTGGCGAACTTGTCGTCGAGGCGAAGGGCCTGGCGAAGGCATACGGCGACATGCTCCTGTTCGAGAACGTCGACTTCAAGGTGCCCGCGGGCGCGATCGTCGGCATCATCGGCGGAAACGGCGCGGGCAAGACGACGCTGTTTCGCATCATCACCGGGCAGGAGCAGCCGGATTCCGGCACGTTGCGCCTTGGCGAGACGGTGCGCCTGTCGTACGTCGACCAGTCGCGTGACGCGCTCACGCCCGAAAACACGGTATGGAAGGAGATTTCCGGCGGCGAGGATTTCCTTGAGCTTGGCAAGATCAACATGAACTCGCGCGCGTACGTCGCGCGGTTCGCGTTTCGCGGCACGGATCAGCAAAAGCTCGTCGGCAATCTCTCCGGCGGCGAACGCAACCGCGTGCATCTGGCGAAGATGCTCAAGACCGGCGGCAACGTGCTTTTGCTCGACGAGCCGACCAACGACCTGGACGTCGACACGCTGCGCGCGCTCGAGGATGCGATCGTCGATTTTCCCGGGTGCGTGTTCGTCATCACGCACGATCGCTGGTTTCTCGATCGCGTCGCGACGCACATCCTCGCGTTCGAGGGCGACAGCCGCGTCGAGTGGTTCGAGGGGAACTACCGCGACTACGAGATCGACCGCAAGCGCCGCCTCGGCGTCGAGGCCGCGCAGCCCCACCGCGTCACCTACAAGAAGCTCACGAGGTAGCGGGCATTTTGTCCCGCGCCGGCTGGCTCCGATTCGCGACGGCGTGGATGATGGCGTCCGCGCCGTTTGCGGCGCTGGGCTACGTCACCGGGCGGCTCGCGGCTGGCGCGCACGCGTATCTCGAACGCGATCTCGCGGCGCTGCACACCTTCGCGATCCGCCAGGCGCTCGGGCCGTCGGTCGGCCTCGGGCTTTCGATCGGCCTCGTGTTCGCGATTTATACGCTCGTCGCGCGCGCCGCGTCCGGCACGCGGCTCGGCGCGCGGCGCACGCATTTCGCCGTTGCGATCGCGCTCGTTCTTCTTGTCGGCGGCTTCATGGCGTGGAACTGGCGGGAATGGTCGATCCTCGCCGAGACGGCGGCGTATCAAAAACGCGTGCTGCCGATGCCGATCGCGATCCTCGCGCTCATCATCATGACGCTCGTGCAGGCGACGCTGCGCGTGAAGCTGGCGTTCATCGCCGCGGCGGGCCTGTCCGCGACGATCGTGGCCGCCGCGGCGGGATTCGGCGTAAGGCGCGCATCGAATGCCAAACGCGAGCCGTTCGCGCCGATATCGCGCGCGCGCCTGTTTGCGGGCGGCATCGCGCTTTTGATCAACGCCGTCGCGTTCGCGTACGCGGGCGCGCCGCTCGACGCGACACCGGTGCCAGGTTCGCCGCCGGTGATCCTGATTTCCATCGACACCCTGCGCGCGGATCACATGTCGGTGTACGGCTACCGTCGCGACACGACGCCGCATCTGGCGAAGCTCGCCGCCGAAGGTACGATCGCGACGCAGTTCGTCTCGCAGGCGCCGTGGACGCTGCCCTCGCACACGTCGATGCTGACGGGGCTTTCGCCGACGGATCATGGCGTCGTCGAGCACGCCAGCCGCGTTCCGCCGCGCACGGCGCTCGCGAGCGAATACCTGAAGGCGCGCGGCTACAAGACGATGGGCGTCGTCACCGCGCTGCTGCTGGCGCCGAGCTTCGGATTCACCGCCGGATTCGAACGCTACGAAATGAACATCGCGTGGAACGCGGGCCACGCGGTCAACCGCGCGCTGGCGCTCGTGAAGAACATGCGCGCGCCGACGTTCCTGTTCCTGCACGTTTTCGATCCGCACTTTCCGTACGCGCCGCCGAGGCCGTTTTACGCGAAGTTCGGCAACGTCTCGCGCGAGTTCGATCAAAAACAGAAGGGCAATTACTTCGATTTCGCGCGATGGGTGATGGAGCGGCCCAAGGACCGGCTCGCGGCGACGATCGCGCGGTACGACGAGGAGATCGCCTATACCGACGACACGCTCGGCGGGTTTTTCGAGGAGCTGAAACGGCGCGGCATCTACGATCGCGCCTGGATCGTCGTGGTGTCCGATCACGGCGAGGAATTTCTGGACCACGGCTCGATGGGCCATTCGGCGACGATGTACGAGGAGCTGTCGCACGTACCGTTCATCGTCAAGGCGCCCAACGGCGCGTGCGCCGGCGCGCGTATCGACGACGCGCAGATCCCGCAAAGCGCGGTGCTGCCGCTTCTGCTCGCCGCCGCGACCACCGAGGGGGCGAAGGACATCGCCTGCACGGGACCGGGCGGCTCGCCGTCGGTGTTCAACGACCTCATCACGCACGAGCCGGTGCTCGCCGAAAGCCGAGTCTTCGGGCCCGTTCGTTTCATGGCGCGCCTGCCGGAGATGAAGCTGCATTCGCCCGCGAAGATCGAAAAAGGCGGGTTCGATATCCATCACGATTTCGAGCTGTATGACCTCGCGAACGATCCGCGCGAGACGGAAAATATCTACGTGCCGGGCGCGGCGCCGGCGCTCGAATCCGCGATCGCCGCGGGCTACACGTCCGCGGAGCAAACGCCCGATGCCCCGACGCAGGACTTCGATCCCGCGACGCGCGAGCGGCTTAAGGCGCTGGGGTATCTGAATTAGTGGCGAGTGACGAGTGTCGAGTGACGAGTGGGTGTGTGCCGTGTCCGCGGGTAGCGAGTGCGGATACCGCGCCCCCGACGCCGTCATCCGGGTGCCGATGACGCGCCTCCCGACGCCGTCATCCTGAGCGAAGCGAAGGATCTGGCTGGCCTTGGCTGACGGCCACGCTGCTGCCGGGGCGAGACCAGATCCTTCGGCTCGCTACGCTCGCCTCAGGATGACGAACGTCGCTACGCTCGCCTCAGGATGACGAACGTCGCTACGCTCGCCTCAGGATGACGAACGTCGCTGCGCTCGCCTCAGGATGACGAACGTCGCTGCGCTCGCCTCAGGATGACAAACGTCGCTACGCTCGCCTCAGGATGACGAACGTCGCTGCTCGTCTAAGGGCGACAAATGTCGCTACGCTTGCCTCAGAATGACGAACGCAATTCCGCTTTCCGCGCTACTTCTTGCCGCCTTTTTTCGCCGCCGTCTTTTTCGCCTTGGCGGCCTTCGCGGCGTCCTTCGCGGCGGCGTCCGATGTCACCGCGGCGGGGATCTTCGCGTAGTCGGCCTTGAAGATCTCGATGCCCTTGTCGGTCAGCGGATGGTGGAACAGGCGCTGCAACGTGGAGAACGGCATCGTACAGATGTCCGCGCCGGCGAGCGCACAGTCGAGCACGTGGATCGGGTGGCGGATCGACGCCGCGAGGATCTCCGTGTCGATGTCGTAGTTGTCGAAGACCTGGCGGATCTGGTGGATGATATCCATGCCGTCCTGACCGATGTCGTCCAGGCGTCCCAGGAACGGCGATACGTAGCTCGCGCCCGCTTTCGCCGCGATGAGCGCCTGCGCCGGCGAGAAGATCAGCGTGACGTTCGTGCGCACGCCTTTTTTCTTCAGCTCCTTTACCGCGATCATGCCTTCCGGCGTCATCGGGATTTTCACCACGACGTTCTTGCCGTATTTCACGAGTTCGCGCGCTTCGCGAAGCATGCCTTCGTGGTCGTCGGAGATCACCTCCAGGTTGACCGGCCCGTCGATCAGCTTGGCGACCTGCGTCGCGATCGAATGAAACGTCTGGCCGGTCTTGGCGACGAGCGACGGGTTGGTCGTGATGCCGTCGATGATGCCCATCGCCACGCCCTGGCGCAGCTCGTCGAGATTCGCGGTGTCGAGGAAAAATTTCATGAGGAGCCCCCTGTATGCGTGACGCCCGTAAGCGTGTCGATTGAGAAGCGTTTTGTCTGCGGGAGCATAGCCAAATTTTCGGAAAGCGGAAGGCGATGAATCGCGCGCTACATCTCGGCGGGAAATTTGTAGCCGACAGACAGGAAGATGCTCGTCTCGGTGAAGATGGACAGCTCGCCGTTGAAAAAAACGTGCGGGGTAATGAAGTAGTCCGCGCCGATCAGCACGCCGAATTGCTGGTCGCCCGCGAGGTCGTTGTCGCGGCCGGTGACCCCGATGGCGACCGGGTCGTACTTCAGGCCGCCGTATGGCACGACGCCCTGCCAGATGTAAGCGACGATGAGAGCGGCTTGCGTCTCCTGATAACGCGCCTCGATGTCCGTTCCGCCGACCTCGTCGGAGGTGGTGTACCCGAGGTATTGGCCATCGAGCGAGATGCGCAGATTCGTGTCGTAAAACCAAAGGGGGAAAATGTTGAAACGCAGTCCGCCGCCGTAGAGCGTGGCGAGCGTGCCGCGGAAATCGCCGTCGTCGAGTTGCAGGTCCGCGGCGCCGATGAGCGCGTACACGTCGATGTAATTCACCGGCGCGACGTCGATTTTCACCTGAAAGCGCGAGCTTTGCGCCTCGTCCACGAGATTTTCGTCGTTCTCGACGACGACATCGCGCAGTGCGAATCCGACACCGGTGCCAATGGAGAAGGCGGGCGGGCTCGTGAGGTTATAGGACAGGCCGCCGACGGGGGCCGCCAGCGCGGCGCCGGACCAGGCGGCCAGAACCAGAAGCAGGATGACGACGGCGGCGGCGATGGCGGCCCAGCGGGCGCGCTCGTCTCGCGGACTATCCGTAGTAAGTCTCGAACGAGGCTCTACCATATATTGTGCGTGTGTAACGGGTGCGAGGAGCGAAGTCAAGTTGATTTTGGATTTCGCATTTCGGATTTGGAATCGCGGAATCGCAAATTCGCAACGCAACACGAAGGCACAAAGGACACGAAGGCGAGCGGGATTGCGGTTCGTTGGTTGGGTGCGGGCTGGGGCAGGGGCTGGGGCAGGGCGCAAATGAAAGCGCCGCGCGAAGAGTTTTCGCACGGCGCCTTGAAATTTGCGGTCTGTCGGCCGCGTCCCACGTCTATCGGCCGCGTGGGCAGGTATCTGAAAAGGGGAACGGATCCCCGTTGTTCAAAAGGGGGGTCGCGACATGGCCGATCGCGACCCTGCGAGTTTTTCCAATTCCCTATCCCTCAAAGAGCTGCCGAATCAAAGTCCTGCCGGGAAACGAAGCAACACCCGTGCCGTCGTCGCGGCGGTGACGGATTGGCCCGGGATCACTTGGGTTTTCGATTTTGACGGCGACGGGTGAGCGCACGAACGGCCGGCGTTGGCGCTGAAATTCTGAGGGACGCGGTGAAAATCTGATTCGAAATCACGACGCCGGAAGCGCGATACTAGCCCGGTTAGCGAACATCGCCTCGATCTCGCCGGCGGGTTGCGGCCGGCCGAAATAATAGCCTTGGGCGAAATCGCACCCCACCGCGGTAACACGCGCGAGCTGTTCGGCGGTCTCGATGCCCTCAACGGTCACCTTCATACCGATGGCGTGCGCAAGCGTCACAATCGCGTGAACGAAGGCGCGGTTGTGTTCGCTTTCATCCAGCGAACGCACGAACTCGCGATCGACCTTCACGGTCGTGAACGGCAGGCGGTGCAGCGAGCTGAGCGACGAGTAGCCGGTGCCGAAATCGTCGATATGCAGGCCGACGCCCAATTCGCGCACGCGCGTCAGCTCGCGAACGGCGGCGTCGAGGTCGTCGATGACGAACGATTCGGTGATCTCGACGTTGACGCGCTCCGGCGCGAGCCCGGACGTCTCGAACATGCCGCGCAGGCGTTCGGGCACGTCGCCGTTTCGTAGCTGGCGGGCCGAGACGTTGATGTTCAATTTGACGTTCCCGGCGGCGGGGAAACGGCGCGTCCACTCCGACAGGCGTCCCGCGGCGTCGTGCATCACCCAGTTGCCGAGCGCCAGGATCTGTCCGCTTTCCTCCGCGATCGGGATAAACATCGCCGGCGACAGCAGGCCTTTTTCGGGATGCTGCCAGCGCAACAGCGCTTCGAACGCACTGATGGAGCCATCGGTGAGCGAAACGATCGGCTGATAGTGCAGCACGAGCTGGCCGTGCTCCACCGCGCGCCGCATATCGTTTTCCATCTCCAGCCGAGCGCGGGCGGCGATGTGCATCTCCGGGGAAAAGACGGCGTAGCCGCTTTTGCCGGCGCCCTTGGCGCGATACATCGCCGTGTCCGCGTCGCGCAGCAGGTCGTTGGCGCTCTCGTAGCTCCTGCCGCCGACGGCGATGCCGATGCTGGCGGTAACGTTGATCTCCTGTCCCGCGATGTTGAACGGCTCCAGCAAGAAGTTGAGCAGGCGTTCGGCGACGATGGCGGAATCCGTCGGCCGGCGGATTCCCTCGAGCGCGATGACGAATTCGTCGCCGCCGATGCGCGCCGCGGCGTCTTCCTCGAAGCGGCCGACCGCGTCGATGGAGCGAATGCCTTCCTTCAGCCGCCGGGCCACCGCAATGAGCAGTTCGTCGCCCGCCGCGTGGCCGAGGCTGTCGTTGACGACCTTGAAGTTGTCGAGGTCCAGGAACAGGACGGCGAAGAAATATTCGTCGAGCCGCTTTTGGCGCTCGATGCACGACGCGAGGCGATCCAGAAGATACGCACGGTTCGGCAGGCCGGTGAGGGTGTCGTGGTAGGCGTATTGACGGATTTTTTCTTCCGCCTCGGTCCGCACGGAGATTTCGCGTTGGAGGCTCTCGTTGGTTTGCCGCAAGCGGTTCGTGAGTGCTTGCGTTTCGGCCAGCGTGTGCCGCGCGTGGCGCGTCACGTTCCACTTTTCGGTGAACGCCGCCGCGATCTGAACGGCTTCCACGTTGTCAAAGGGCTTTTTCAGAAGCAGTAGCCGGTCGTTGCGGCCCAATTCGCGGACGATGTCGGCCCATGTGTAATCGGAGTAAGCCGTGCAAACGACGACCTGAAGGTCCGGATCGATCTTCCAGAGTTCGCGAATCGTCTGGACGCCGTTCCAGCCCGGGGGCATCCGCATATCCACGAACGCGACGGCGTATGGACGACCCGCCCGGTGCGCGGCCAGGGCCAATGCGTATCCGTCCTGTCCCTGAAACGCGAAGTCGATCTCAAACGCGGGGCGCGTATCCACCGGCGATGCCGGCGCACCGAAAAGCTGCGCCTCGAGCGCGTCCAGATCCTCGTTCGCCGGTTGAGACGGTGCGAAAATCTTGCGGAAATCGTCGTGGATCGACTCCATGTCGTCGATGACAAGCACGCGCGTGTTGAACGATTCGCCCGCCAACGCGGGGACCGGTCGATACGCGGCGGCTTCATCGTCGATCGGCATGGGTGCCCGGCGGTCCGCGTCCGGCCACTCGGCCGTAGAGGTCGCGTTCATCTCACGCCGCCTTTCCGGCGCTTTGCGCGCCGACGGGAATGTCGATCACGAAGGACGCGCCCATTCCGGGGCCGTCGCTTGCCGCGCGCAACTCGCCGCCAAGTTCAATCGCCGCGAGCGCGGAGTAGTGCAGGCCGATGCCCTTGCCGCCTTCCTTCGTCGTGAAACCGGAGGCGAAGATGCGCGTGAGCAGGTCTTTCTCGATGCCCTTGCCGTTATCGATGACGGAAATGCGCAGCCTCGCGGATTCCCCGCCCTCGACGCGGATCGTCACCTTGCGCCCGTCCGTGCGATGGTCCACGACCGCGTCCTTCGCGTTGACGAGCAGATTGATCAACAACTGCGAAAACTTCAGGCGATCGACGCGCACGGGATCGTTGGTTTCAAACACGCATTCCAGCTCGATGCCGTGTCGCACGAAAGAGGCGGCGACAATCGCGAGCGCGACATCCACCAGTTCGCGCGGCGTGATTTCCTGCGTCGATTTTTCGCCCGTGGCCAGGGCGCTTTGCGCGATGAGAAGCTCGCGGATGTGCGTCAGGTTCTTGCCGCTCGTTTCGAGTTCCGCGAGCGTCGCGCGATTCTCGTCGCGCAGGTGCGCGGTCAGGCGAGATAGATAAGCGGGTACCTGGCGTCCGCGCTCGTCGCGCGAAAGGAAGTCCGCGAGGTCGGCTTCGTGATCGGCGATGAGCTTCGCCACGCCCTCAAGCTTGTCGATGCGTGAGTCGCGTATCCTGTCCGTGACACTCGAATAACTGACCGTCAGGCCGTTCAGCGCGTTTCCGATGTTGTGCATCACGCTCGCGGCAATGTCGGACATGCCGACGCGGCGCGAGGCCTCGGCGAGCTGCGCGCGGGATTCGGCGAGTTGTTTCAACATGCCGTTGAACTCGGAACCCAGGCGGCCAAGTTCGTCCTTGCGGTCGGCGGGCACCTTGGCGGAAAAATCCGACTCCCGGCCGATGCGCGTGACCTCGCGGGTCAGTCGCGCGATGGGGCGTATAACGAGGACAAACAGAACCGCCAGGACCGTGATCAGGGCGAGCGCGCTGATGCCGGCGGTGAAAAGCAGCGAGGTGTTCACGGCGGCGAATCCCGGCGTCGTGATTTCGTACGGAACAAAGGCGCGCAATTCGAGGCCGCGGACGCCGTCGAGATCCCTCATGAAATGGGTCACGACGTGGCGGCTTTCCTCGGCCTTCATGGGGAATGAGGCGACCTCGGGCGGTTCAAAACCTTCGGAGGCGACGGCACTTGCGTAGTCGGCGGCGGTCGTCTGCGTGACGACGAAGTCGACGCGCGTCTGTTCTTGAAGGCGCTTGACCTCTTTCTCGTCCAAGAACCGGCCCATGAGCAGGCGGCCCCGCGACGGGCCTTCGGATTTGGACGTGACGATATCGCGCGAGCCCCAGATCAGCGGCCCATGACGCGTCACCAGAATTCCGGTGGCCGGTTTGGTGAGCGACGGGGTTTTCATGAACGGGTGGTCGGGCGGGAAAAACGGCGTCGCGACCGCCCGCAAAAAAACTTCATTGCCGTCATGTTGCGTGAAGCGATCTTTCAAGACACCGTTTTGGTCAATGAAAAGAAGGACGTCGATGCGGGCGTTCGTGAACGTCTCCTCGGTCAAATTGCTTTCGCGGTAATCCGCGTTGTTGTCGCGGATGAACGCGTAGGTGTCGTCCCAAGCCGCCCAGTCGCCGGCCAGGAGCGCGATGTGCGCGACCTCGCGCTCGATGGCGTCCACGCATCGCTGCATGTCCTCTCCCGCCGCGGCGTGTTCGAGGCGATCGAAGACGGGAACCAGGATCGTGCGTTGCCACGTGATGATCCCCGCCAATGAGATGATAAAAAGCAGGGTCAACGGAAGGACGAGTTTTGCACCGAGTTTCATGGGACGATTCCCATCTCGACGACGCAAGGGGCGGCGCGCGGCATGATGTTATGGTTTCCGCGATGTCGAGTTCGCGCATTTTTCAACACGCGATTCAACTTTCCATAATTGATTTCGGATATTTCCAGTGTTTCCTGAATCAGATTCTTCTGCGGAATTGATCTAGATCAATTTGATAGCGCGCGGTCCGCCCCGTTTCTCGCGTCAATGGGCTCGTGCGACCGCGACGAGCAAAGCGGGGCGAATGACGAGCGTTTCCCGGGCCGCTTCGAGCATCGAGGCGGGGAAGGGGTCGGCTTTCATCGCGAGGCGAGCGGCGCGGCGACCCGCCTTGTGCGTCAGCGCCACCTCCGTAAATCCGGCTCGGGCAAGCAGGTGCGTCAGTGCGTCGCCGGTGAACAGGCGCCGGGCCGGAGGATCGGCGCCTGTTCACCGG
>JAIOHV010000213.1 GCA_019912885.1 bacterium | reverse complement strand
ACCGACCGCGGACGACTGCTCATCACCGCCCTGCAAGCCACGCGCAACGCCAGCCTCAAACAGCTGCTACACGCCGCATAGCCGACGCCGACCGTAGCTTCTGCGACTCCCAACAAGAATTTTCGCTATAGTAGTTCAGGGTGACAAGCGCCCGGCGTCCTTTGCGTTCTTCGCGTCTTCGCGGTGCGATGCGCATGACCTTTCAGCCTTTCAGTCTTTCAGCCTCGGCCTTACTCATATTGCTCGACGAACTTCACCATCTCCTTCGCGGTCGTGCCCGCCGGGCCGTTTGTCTGCGTCACGATGGTGTCGTGGTTCGCGCCGCGAATCTCGCGGATATACGCCGGCACGCCCTCGTCGATGAGCGCGTCAAAGAAATCCCCCGCCTGCGCGACGAGCGGGATGTCGCCTTGCATCTCGTGCTCGGCGAAGAAGACGAAAAACGGCGGCGCGCTGGGATGCACGTGCTCGATGGGCGACGCGTCGCGCCAATCGTCGCGATCATTGCCGAACGCGGGCTCGAGCACGTCGGTGTCAATCTCGTACACGCCGGAGATCGGCATCACGCCCGCGATGTCCGTGTCCGGGTCGATGCCGTGCTCACCTAGATAGCCGCGATCGAGCGCGACGAGCGACACCAGATGCCCGCCGGCCGAATGCCCGGCGAGAAACAGCGCGTCCGGGTTGCCGTCGTAGCGGTCGATGTTTCGCCGCACCCACGCGATCGCGCGCGCGACATCCTTCACGTGGCCCGGGTGGCGCACGCGCGGCGTCAGGCGGTAGTTCGCGCTGGCGACCGCGATGCCGTTTCGCGCCAACTCCATCGCCAGCGGCGCGACGTAGCGCTTGTTGCCGGCAAACCACGCGCCGCCGTGAATCAGGACGACGACGGGCCAGTCCTTGCCCTCGCGCGGCAGGTAGAGATCGAGCATGTGCGCAACCGCGTCGATGGGGTTGCCCTTGTAATACGTGATGTCATTGACGACGCGAACGTCGGACGAAGACGACGCCGGCGGCGCACCCATGAGCCCGCAGCCGGACGGCGCGATGACGAAGAAAACCGCGAAGGCGCAAAGAAGGCGCAAAGAGCGCGAAGAATTGAATTTCACGTGCCCCAATGTCATTACTCCGTGTCCCCTGTGGCTTCCCTGTGCTCCCTGTGTACCGCCGAAAATAAACCTACGCGATTCGACGAGTCCGCCGCCGCGAAGGTTAACACGAACGCGCATCATGGCGCTGAAGATTCCTTCGCGATTTGCGAACGCTCGTACGCAACGCCGGTATCGAAAACCGATGCCGCATCCGCGTTTTCGCCCGCGCGGGCGCGGATACTTTCGATTCTGTCGCGCGCGCTGTCCGTCGCGGCGCGTACCGACAGGCGTCCAAGCGAAAACCATGCCTTTCGATCTTTCGGCCGATTCGCGAGCAACAAATCGAGCGCCCGCGCGGCGTCGGGATATTGGCCAAGATCGATCGCGGCCCGCGCGAGATTGGCGAGCGCCTTCGGGTTCGGCTCGCCGGTGAACGCCGCGGCGCGAAACATCTGGAAGGCCTCCTGCGAGTCGCCGCGGATCGCCGCGAGCGTACCGAGGTTGTTCATGACGTGCGTGTTGCGGGGTTCCTTTGAGAAGTTGTCGCGCCATAGCGCCTCTTCGCTTGTCCACGCGCCAAGGCGCTGCCACGTCATGACGCCAAAAATGACGACAACCGCCGACGCCGCGCCGACCGCGATTCCACGGCGGATTCGCCATCCGGGGCGCTCGATCAGGACTCCAATCACGCCGCCCATCGCCAGGCACATCGCCGCCGTGGGAAGGTAGTAGTAGTGCTCGGCAATCGGGCGAAGAAGCGGCACGAGTCCCGATGACGGCGCCATCGTCGCGGCGAAAAGCAGCGCCGCGAACGGCACGATCGGCGCGGCGCGGCGGGCGCGCCACGCGGCAAAGAAGATCGCGATCCATACGAGCGTCGCTCCGATGGCGACGCCCGGCGAGGCGAGCGAGGCGATGTCCGCGGTGCGGATCGCTCGCAGATTCGTCGGTACGAACGCGAGCGCGAACGCCTTGAGCGCGATCGCGGGAATGGCCGCGACGCGCGTCGCGAGCGGAAATGTCACCTCGATGCGGCCCCCGTGCGAGATGTCGAGCACGAACCACCGCCAAACGACGTACGCGAGCGCAAGCGCCGCGACGGGGCCAGCCAGACGTGCAGCCAGCCGAAGCCGCTCTCCGCATCCGTCATCCTGAGCGAAGCAAAGGATCTCCTTCCGCGCACCGATTCGCGCCGCCGGTAGAAAGAACGCCAGCGCCGCCGCCGGCGCGGCGAGTGTGAGCGCTTCGTCCTTCGTCAGCAGGGCGATCGCGTAGAGCGCAAGCGCGAGGGCAAACGCGCGCGTTGTCCGGCGTGTGGCGAGATCCTTCGCTTCGCTCAGGATGACAAAGGGACGGCTCAGGATGACAAGTTCGCCGTTCGTCGCCGCGCGCGCGAGCAGCGCGAGCACGGCGAGATAGAGCGCGCCGGCCATGACGCCGCCGCGATTGGCGACAAGGGCCACCTGCTCCGTCGCGAGCGGATGCAGTACGAAGAGCAGTCCGGTGAAAAACGCGACGCCAAGCGGTAGCGCGAACGCGCGCGCCAGAAAGAAGATCGACGCGGCGGCGACACCGTGCCAGAGCGCGTTGATCGCGCGATGCACCGGTGCGCGCTTGCCGAAAGTCATCGCCTCCAGGTGAAACGTGAGCGCCTGCATCGGGCGATAGAAGCCCATGTCGCGCGGCGATTGATTGAAGTGGCCGAGGTCCTCCACGAAATAGCGAAGGATGTTCGCGGGATCTTCGAGCGCCGGATTGTCGGCAATGAGCGACACGTCGTCCCACATATACGGCGCGGGCAGCGCGCGCGCGTAGGCGACAAGCGAAAGAAGCACGAGGAAAAGGGCCAGCGCGCCCTCGCGCGGGGCGGCGCGGGGAATGGACATTATGGGCATGATCGACAATATGGACGGCGCCCCTGTGGACACGGGCGGAGCGCGACGATAAAAAATGCGCTTTGCCGCACGCCGGACGGGGCGTCTGGTTTGTCCATCCCGTCCATAATGTCCAATCGGTCCATTTCGTCCATCCCGCTGTTTTTGGAGAAACCATGCCCCCGATCCTGCCCGCCGACCGCATCCGCAACCTGCCGCCGTACCCCTTCGCCGCGATCGACAAGGCGCGCGAAAAGGCGCGCGGGGAGGGAAAGGATATCATCAGCCTGGGGATCGGCGACCCCGACCTGCCGACGCCGCGTTTCATCGTCGATCGCCTGCGCGAAGCGGCGACGGACCCGGCGACGCACCGCTACCCGGACTACAACGGCCGGCGCGATTTCCGCGCGGCGGCGGCGGCGTTCATGCGCGCGCGATTCGGGCAGGCGTTTGATCCCGACACCGAGGTGCTCGCGCTGATCGGCAGCAAGGAAGGCATCGCGCACGTGCCGCTCGCGTTCGTGAACCCGGGCGACGTGACGCTTTGCCCCGATCCGGGCTATCCGGTTTACGAGGTCGCCACGTCGTTCGCGGGCGGATTGCCGCATCGCTTCGCGCTTTCGGCGGATCGCGATTTCGCGCCCGATCTTTCATCGATTCCCGCCGACGCCGCGGATCGCGCGAAGATGCTGTTTTTGAATTACCCCAACAACCCCACCGGCGCGGTCGCGACGCGCGAGACGCTCGAAGAGGCCGTCGCGTTCTGCCGGGAGCACGGCATCGTGCTGGTGTACGACAACGCGTATTCCGAGCTGGCATTCGGCGGCTTCGCGCCGCTTTCGATATTCGAAATCGACGGCGCGCGCGAGGTGGCGATCGAGATGCACAGCCTCTCGAAAACCTTCAACATGACCGGCTGGCGCATCGGGTTCGCGGTCGGCGACGCGCGTTTTGTCGGTCCGCTTGGAAAGGTGAAAACGAACATCGACTCCGGTGCGTTCGACGCGATCCAGCTCGCGGGCATCACCGCACTCGAACGATACGAAGACGCGGCGGTAAAAGACAATCACAAGACGTTCGGCGACCGGCGCCGCGCCACCGAGACGCGTCTTGGCGAGATGGGCATCGAGTTTCTCTCGTCGCCCGCGACGTTTTACGTCTGGTGCAAAACGCCCGGCGGAAAAAACAGCGCCGAGTTCGTCTCGCGGGTGCTGTCCGAGACGGGCGTCGTGCTCACACCGGGCACCGCGTTCGGCCCGTCGGGCGAGGGGTATTTCCGCATCGCGCTCACGGTACCCGAGCCGCGCCTGATGGAGGCGATGGACCGCGTGGCGGGGGTGCTGTAACGGAGCGCCTGGGCCGGCCGATCGCCGATTCGGCATGAGTTGATCGCGCCCTGGAAGGCGCTCCTACATTCCCGGCCGCGGTTCCAATTTCGTTGCGTTTGCGCGCAGCAGGTCCATCGCGCGCATGTTCGCCACCGCATCGCGCGCGTCCCAGCGCGGCGGTGCGTTGCCGAGCGCGGCGTCGGCGAAATCCTCGATTTGACGCACGTACGCATTCGCGCCCGGCGCGGCGACGATCTCGTCCGCCTCGCCCCAGCGTTTGACGACAAATCGCGACGCGTCCTCGCCCGGATGCCACGGGCTTTCGATCTCGATCGCGCCCCTCGTGCCGGTGATGAGCGCCCCGTGCGTCTCGGCGCTTGCGATGCTCGCGTGGATGTGCGCGATCACGCCATTCGGGAACGCGAGCACGCCCGCGAACGTTTCGTCCGCGTCCGCGCCGGTAAAGATTGCGGCGGCGTGCGCCGGTTCGCCGCCGGCGACCCATCGCGCGAGGTGCACGGCGTAGCAGCCCACGTCCGCGAGCGCGCCGCCTCCCAGCTCCTCGGCGCGGACGGTGTCCGAGCCGTCGTCCATGAACGTGAAGCGCGCGTCGATGGAACGTACATCGCCGATCGCCCCTGCCTGGAGACGCGCGAACAGCGCGTCGTACATCGGGTGGTGGCGATACATGAATCCCTCGGCAAGATGCCGGCCGGCCGCGCGCGCGGCATCCGCCATGCGCCGCGCGTCGCCGGCGTTTGTCGCGATCGGTTTTTCGCAAAGCACGTGTTTGCCCGCCGCCAGCGCGGCGATTGTCCAGCGCGCGTGCAAGCTGTTCGGCACGGCGATGTAAATCGCGTCGATGTCCTCGCGTGCGAGCAATTCTTCGTACGATCCGCAGGCGTACTCGATGCCGAACCGCGCCGCGAACGCGCGCGCTTTTTTGATATCGCGGCTTGCAACCGCGACGGCGGCCGCGTTCCGGCTCGCGGCGATCGCGGGAACGATCGTGCGGGCGATGTTCGCGGTCGAAAGAATGCCGAATCGGATCCTGCGTTCGGTCACGCGCGCCTGTTCCCGCGATGGGTCAATCAAGCGGCGGGTAAAAGTCGAGCCGTGAGAGATTCGTGTCGCCGACAAACGGCGTGAACCCGTGCCCGCGCGAAAACTCGACCGCGTCAAGCATCTGCGCGACGTCGTTGGTGTAGTCGACGGTGTAGACATCCAGATCGTCCGCGAGCCCATCGAGTTCGTCGAGCGTCGCGTCGCGCTCATCTCCGTCGACCGCGCGATAGGTGTCATCGCCGCCATCCGGCGCGTCGAAGTCGGGGATGTAGCTCACGTCTTCGCGGCTCGTCGCGTCGATGAGATCGCGGGCGTCGCCGCCCACCTCGTCGTCCAAAAGCAGATCGCCGCCGTTTTGCACGGCGATGTAGGCATCGGGAAATTCATCGCGCAACGTCGCGAGCACATCGACGAGCGCGTCGCGAACGTCCTTGTCCGGGTAAAGCGCGAAGATATCGACGTTATCGATGTAAAACCCGTCCGCGCCGGCGTCCCAGGCCGTCCAGCAGACCTCGTCGATGAAGTTCTGTTGCCAGCCGGCGTCGGTCACGTCCACCCAGCATTCGTCTTCCCAGTTTTCGTACGCGGCGAGGCACAGATCCTCGAACTCGCCGGCGAACGAACGCCAGGATTCCAGCGAGCCGAGATTCACGTACGACAATACGAGCGTGCCCGCATCCGCGAGCGCGTCCATCAGGTCTTCGTCTCCGTCCTCGTACACGTCGAAGACCGCGACGTTGAAATTGGAGAGCCGCGCCATCGCCGGCCCGTCGCCGGAAAGCAGGTATCCGAAGGGATAGCGGCCGTCCTCGCGGTAGGGAAATGCGCCGCCGCCGTCATCGTCGTCATCTTCGTCATCGTCGTCCCCGCAACCGCAGCCGGTAAGGGGAATCAACGCGAACGCGAACGCGCCGAGCGCGAAAACGGCGAGAAATCGGATGGACATGGCCCGTGATTCTACGCCCGGCGGCGCACGCGCGTCACCCGTCCGTATTTCTTGACGCGCGCCAGGCGCGCGGGAAGTATGGCGGCGCGGAAATTCATGGCGGAAAAACTCACCTACAAACGCAAAAACCTGCCGCGCAAGCGGATGCCGTCGGAGAATTTTCCGGTGCCGTTCTGGTATCGCGCGATGGCGTGGATCGGCACGTGGATTCTTTCGCTCATCATGCGCGCGATCTACGCGACGTGCCGCTACGAGCACCACGGCACGGAAGCCGAAATCCGCATGAAGCAGAAATACCACCGCGCGGTTTACGCCGCGTGGCATCGCGATCTGCTGCAGCTCATGTACGTCGGACGGCGGCGGCGAAACGGCCTGTACAATCCCGCGTGCATCGCGAGCCGCAGCAAGGACGGCGAGTGGGCGGCCGGCCTTATCCGGCGGCTGGGATATTGCGCGCCGCGCGGATCAAGCACGCGCTTCGGGCGCGAGGCGCTCGCGGAGATCGTCGATCTTTCGCGCGAAGGGTACGACTGCGCGCTCGCGTGCGACGCGCCCAAAGGCCCGGCGCAGCGATGCAAGATGGGGACGGTGATCCTCGCGGCGCGCTCGGGCGTTCCGATCGTTCCGTCGGCCGCGGCGGTGTGGCCATGCTGGCGGCCGAAAACGTGGGACGGCACGGTGATACCCAAGCCGTTCGCGCGTTTCGTGTGCGCGATGGACCCGGATCACGTCATCGTTCCGGACGGCGCGGACGAAGCCGCGATCGAGCGCTGCCGCAAACGGCTCGAAGACAAGATGAACGTCCTGTCTTACCAGACCGACGCCTACCTGATGCGCCCGGGGCGGTACGCCACGCCGTTCGACGTGCCGGTGCCCGATGACTACCTGGGCGACGCTTGGGACCCCCAGCGCCACAGCCTCGCGCGCGGGGAGTACGATCATCAGGAGTGAAACGACAACCTGCTGGACGCCGTCTTTCGTCGAAGGAATCGGTGTGTTACGATACGTATGCATATTTTTAAATATGCAGACAAAACGGAACACATGGTCGCCAATACGGAAAAACTCGAAAGACTCATCGCCGACAGGCAGTTCGTTCGCGCTCGCGATCTGGACGGGTACGGCATCCCACGCATGACGCTAACGCGACTTGTGGAGCGCGGATATCTGCGTCGCGTGGCCCGCGGCCTGTACATGTCCGAGGAGCACGAGGTCACGCACCACCATTACCTCGCGCGGCTGGCCAAACTTGTCCCGGACGGCGTGATCTGCCTGCTGACGGCGCTGCGCTTTCATGAACTTGGGACGCAGAACCCGTGGCAGGTCTGGGTCGCCATCGACCGAACCGCGCGAAAACCGCACATCCGCGATCTGCCGCTGAATTTCGTCCGCTTCTCCGGCGCGGCGCTGACGCACGGGGTCGAAACGCACCGGATCGAGGGCGTCGATGTCCATGTGACCACGCCGGCGAAAACGGTGGCCGACTGCTTCAAGTACCGCAACAAGGTCGGGCTCGACGTGGCTACCGAGGCGCTTTGGGATTTTCGCCGTGACCGCCGCGGCACGATCGACGACCTGCTGGCCGCCGCCAGGGTTTGCCGCGTCGAAAAAATCATCATGCCGTTTATTCAGATGACGATATGAGCGCGAAACGAAACATCCCTGCGTCTGTGCGTGACCGCCTCCTCAAGCAAGCACACGCGCTTAAGGAAGATTTCACGCTTCGGTTGACCAACTTCGGCATCGAGCGATTTCTGTATCGCGTCACGCAGTCCGAATTCGCCGACGATTTTGTCCTCAAGGGCGCCGTGCTCTACACGCTTTGGGACAACGCCCCGCAACGACCGACGCGCGACCTCGATCTCCTGTCGCTCGGTGCATCGGACCGGCGGCGTTTCGTCGAACTGTTTCAAGGTATCTGCAAAGCACCCGTCGAAGCCGACGGTGTCGAATTCGACGCGAACACCGTGCGTGTCGCGCGCATTCGCGAGGACGGTGTGCATGACGGACTACGCGTCACGCTGACCGGACGTCTCGGCGTCGCGGTGATTCCGGTGCAAGTCGACGTGGGATTCGGCGATCGGTTGGTACCTCCGCCGCGATCCGAGACGCTTCCCACGATGTTGGACCACCCCGCACCGACCATCCTCGCCTACCGGCCCGAAACGGTGATCGCGGAAAAGTACAGCGCGACGGTCGAACTCGGTCAGTCGAATACGAGAATGAAGGATTTTTTCGATATCGAGCACTTCTCGCGCACGACATCATTTGACGGAGGCGTTCTCGGCGCGGCGATCGTCGCGACGTTCGGAGGTCGCCACGACGACCTTCCACGGGCGTTGCCGATCGCGTTCACCGACGGGTTTCTGCACGATTCGTTGAAGGCCGCACAGTGGTCGGCGTTCCTTCGTCGCGCGAACCTTGCCGCGCGGGAATTTCCCGACACGATGAAAGCGATTCGCGATTTTTTGTGGCCGCTCACCGAGGCGATCGCGTCCGGGACGCACGCGGATCTCGCGCGGGAGCCCGGCGGCCCGTGGCGGCGCCGAAGCTGATCCGCGTGCCCCCTACGGCTCGATCACGCTCACCGTGTTCTCGTCCGCGTTGACGAACCACAGCCGCCCGTCGGGGCCGATCTCGATGCCCATGACGCCCGCGCCGACATTGACGCGGTCGATCTCGGCGCCGGTGACGTCAAATCCCGCGATGTCGCCCGTTTCGTAATCGCTCACGAAGATGATGCCCTCGTGCACCGCGACACCGCAGGGCGTCTCGAATCCCCCATCGACGAACGTCTCGTGGTTCGCGCCGCGATATTCGGAATACTCCGCGAGCGGCTCCTTCGCGCCGGACAGATCGCCCGCGAACGCACCGGACTCGGTATCGAAGCGCACGACGCGCGCGGCGCCGGTGTCGGCCACGTACATCCACCGCGTTTCATCATCCATCGCCAGATGCCCGGGCACGTCCGGTTCGCGCGTCAGCCCGATTTCCGTGT
The DNA here is from genome assembly GCA_019912885.1 of bacterium. Classification (NCBI taxonomy): domain Bacteria; species bacterium. The sequence goes on along the minus strand of JAIOHV010000213.1, from coordinate 34,713 downwards.
AACGGCGCACGATGCCGTCGGAGTGGTCGTCGTATCCGGGCCCGTGATCTTCCTTGAAATCGTAGCGCACGATGTTGCCGTGCATGCCGTCGAACACCCAATACACGTTGGCGGTGTCGTGCTCGATGCCCATGCAAAGCGGGCTTTCGTGAAGCATGTCGAGGTGACTGCCGAGCAGGTTGTCGAACTGATGCACCGCCGCGTAGACGTCGAGATCGCTCGGCCACAGCGCCGGCCCCATGAAATCGTTGGGCTCGGCCTGGCCGTTGTAGGTATTGCGCGATTCCTGGCAGGTCGCGAACGTCCCCGGCGCGCCGAACGCGATGGAACTGACTTCCTCCATGAAGTGGTTGGCGTAGCGGTCGATGATCTCGTCGGACGTCTGCTCGTCCGAGCCCGCGTCGAAATAGATGACCGTGCCGTCGGTCGCGCGGTTCACCGTCCACAGCCGGCCCGGGCGCTCCGGATCGAAATCGAGATCGCGCGGGACATCGAGGCCGTCGTCCGCGGTGCCGATGACGACGATCTTTCGCGTTTCGTCATCGCCGAATTGCGGCACCTCGGCCGGAAGATCGTCGGGGATCGGCTCGTCGTATCCGGCGGGCCCGTCGTCGTCGTCACCGGCCGCGTCGTCGTCTCCGCCATCGGACGAGTCGTCGTCGTCATCGTCGCCGCAGCCGCAGCCCGCGGCGGAAAGCGCGAGCGCCGCAAGCGCCGCCAGAAACGCAAAAGGGAAACGGTGTCGCGTCAGCGTCATGAAGGGCATTTTACGCGAAAGGGCGCGTCGGCGCGACGCGCAAGGAGAAAGATTCGCGGAAACGTACCATCCCGCCCTTGCTGCCGTGAGCGGTGTTATCGCCCTGAGCGCTGTTGTCACCCTGAGCGCTGTTGTCGCCCTGAGCGCTGTTGTCACCCTGAGCGAAGCGAAGGGTCTCATTGGGTTAAACAGCGAGATCCTTCGCTTCGCTCAGGATGACAACGCACGTCACTCGGCGGGCTCGGCGATGGGCGCCTCGTGCTCGGAGTACACTTCTTCCAGCGCGAGGATGAGCGCGTGCGATTGGTGCTGCGTCACGTCGATGCGCAGCGGCGCGAGATTTTTCGCATTCATGACGCCGCCGATCGCGAGCGCATCGTCCGTGCGATGTTTCATGAGAAAGCGGTTCTTCCTCACGAGCGGCCCCTCGACCTGCCACGCCGTCAGTTTGTACAGGCCGCGGTCGATCGTGTAGGCGATCTCGTCGATCGCGTCCGCGAGGTGCATCCGCCGCGCGATCGCGTACGCGCTCGCGATGCCCTCGTAGGCGTAGCCCGTGTTGGCGCGGCGCGAAAGCGTGCGGTGCGTGTGGATCATCCACCACGCGAGCACGACGGCGGTGTTCTTGTAATCCTTCGCGTTGGCCCAGCCCGCCTCGCCGTATTCGCGAAACGCCATCGAACCCCACTGGTAGAAGCCCTTGGTTTTTTCCGAGTCCGCGTCCTTTTCCCACGCGTCGAACGTGTAAAACCGGGCCATGGCGGACGCGGCCTTTTCGATCGCCGGCACAAGCTCCACGCGCCCCAGATAGCGCGCGGCCTTGGCGAGCGCGAGCAGCGACTCGCCATCGAAATACGGGCTCGTGCCGATCGACGGCTTGCCGTTCAGCACGAGGCTCGCTTGCGCAAACCGGCCGTCGCCGCGCTGCATGCGTAACAGATGCGCCAGATAGCCGTCGAGCAACCGTTCGAATTTTTCGATGTCCTCGCCGGGAAATGATTCCCTGACGCGCAACGCCTCGATGAGCGCAAGCGCCGTCAGCGCGACGGTGCCGGTCTTGCACATGATCTCGCCGGGATACGCAATGTCCATCGCGTCCTTGCGCGATTTCGTGTGGCGCTCGAAAAACTCCACGCCCTTTTTCACGGCGCCGGCGGTTTTCGGCGACGGCTTGTAACGATGGATCGACGCCACGCCCCAGAGCGCTCCCGCCTGACGCACCTGATTGTCGTCGTCGTTCATCGACTTTTGCACGAAGTCGTATTCGTAATTGAAATTGCCCTCGGTCCGTTGATTCGCGATCAGGAATTGCGTCGCGAGCTCAAGGGAATGTTCAAGCGTCGCACGATCGATCTTGTGATCGTCGGGCCGATCGACCCATTCGAGCGATTTGCGAACGCGGTCGATTCGCTCGGAAAACGGCAGCGATTCAAGCTCCTCCTCGACCGGCACGGGCGACGCGACAAGGGGATTGCGCCCGCTTGAAAGAATCCAGACGGCGGCAACCGAGATGAGCGCGACCGCGAGAAGGGAAAACGCGATATTGGCGGTGCGGGGTTCGATCGTCGGGCCTCCGGTCAGTAGGGATCGGGCAGGGGCGGCGCGGGCGGCGCCAGGGGATCGGCCTCCTCGAATTTCACGCCGCCCAGAAACGGCACGCCCTCGCTCACGAAGCGGAACAGCCGCGCGCTCCCTTTGGCGTGCGTCGTGAAGCGATAGGCATTTTCGTCCGCGACGTCAAAATGAAACTCGATGCCGCCTCGATCATCAAGCCGCTCGTCGATCGCGGCAAGCTCCGCGATGTTGTCCGTGTAGTGCCCGTTTTGCTTGTGATAGGCCTTCAGCGCCTTCTCGGCGATCGTGCCGAGTTCTTTCGCGCGATCGTCGGCGTGCGGACTTTCGCGCGTGCCGACCTGAACCGTGACGCGTACGATCAGAAGCGCCGCGAACAACATCGCGATCGCGCCGGGCAAAAATCCGGGCCAGCCGAACGATCGCCAACGCCGCGCGCGAAAGAGGTCGAACGCGCGGATGCCGGCGTACGCAAGCGCGGTCGCGGCAAGCCCGCCTTTCATGATCGCGCCGAAGATCGCGGTGATCGTCCCGGCCGCGCCGGCCTTGGCGTCAGGCCAGACGAAAAGCGGGATGAGCGACGCGAGCGCGACCGCGCCGGCGACGTTGGCGGCGACGAGCGCGCGGCGAAGATCGCGCCCGACCGCGCCGGCGTTCATCGCCCGCCCCCAAACAGGGGACAGTCACCTATTTTTGGGAGTGTCGATTTTCGAGTGCCGAATGTCGAGCGGCGCCGTCGCACGCAGAGTCTATTCCTCGCTACGCACGCGCTCGGCACAGTCGATCCAGGCCAGCACGCGGTCGCGATCGTACGCCGTGGGATACGGTGGACTCGGCGGTTGGCCGCTGTTATCAAGCAGCGCGCCGCGCACGTCCTCGGCGTTCGCCAGCACGAGCTCTTGCGTGTCGAAGTTCAGATCCGCGGGGGCGCCGCGCCGCGCGTCGCCCTCAACCTGTTCGGAATGGCAACGCAGGCAGTAGCTGTCGAAAAACGGCAGCATGTCTTCTTCGAACGAGACGCCGCAATAGTTGGAATCCACCTCGCCGTCGATGCCGCCCTCGTCGACGTCTTCGGTTTCGCTCTCGACGCACGCGACGACGGTCAGGAGCGCGGCGAAAAGCACCGCGAATGCAAACGCGGCGGCAGCGCGCCGGCGCGGCGCGGCCAAAATTCGAGTCGGTGATAGCGAAAACATAACGACTGGTCCTGCGTGCGTCTTTTGGCGCGAACGGCCGGAAACGCCCGGCGCCGCGCGGGAGCCGCGAAGTATAGATACGCTCGCCGCGCCTGACAACGCGGTCGGTCAGGCCGTCGTCGCAAACCGGAGCCGAACGCCCTTGCCGAACGTTCCGCAATATGGCATGTTCCACATAATGCGGAACACATATAAGTATGGAACACTTGGCGTTCGGGCGGCCGCCGAAAAGGTCCGCGAGAGGCTTCCGCCGGGCTGGTCCTCGGAACTTCGGGCAGGATCGGGCGACCAGGACGCGGTGTTCGTCCTGCGGGGCGCTGACGGGCGTCGCGCCACGCTCAAAGTCGTTTCGCGCAGGCAAATCGGCCCGAAGGACGTTCCGTACCTCGTGAGCCAGGCCCAAGACGCGCCGCTTCTGATCGTCGCACCATTTTTCAGCGTGAGAACCCGCGAGCTCCTCGCCGACTCCGGCGCCAGCTATATCGACGCGACGGGCAACGTCCGGATCGCCGTCGCTCGTCCGGCCGTTTTTATCGAGGGTCGCGGCGCCGATCGGGATCCGAATCGAGAGCCCCGCGCGCTCAAAAGCCTAAAAGGGGCCGTTGCCGGGCGCGTCGTTCGCGCCCTTTGCGACTTCATGCCGCCTTATGGCGTGCGCTCTCTCGCGGAGACTTCGTCCACCCCCCTCGGCACGGTGTCGCGGGTGATCAGCTTTCTCGAGGAGGAGGCGCTTATCACGCGTGACGACAAAAAGGTGGTTACGGCCGTCGACTGGCCGGCTCTCATCGCACGCTGGGCTCGCGACTACAGCGTCACCAAGTCCAACGTGCCGCGTTCCTATCTGGAACCTCGCGGGCTCGCCGCCCTGGGCGCCAAAATATCGAGGCTCGGACGGTACGCCGTTACCGGCAGCCTTGCCGGAACGGGTCTCGCGCCGGCGCGGCTTGCCATGATCTATGTCGATGACGCCCAATTCGCGGCGGACGTACTTGAACTCGTGGCCACGGAAACCGGCGCCAACGTTTGGCTTATCGAGCCGTACGACAACGTCGTGTTCGAGCGGACGCAAAACGTGCCGTTCGCACCCGCGCCCGAAATGCCGGCCATCACGGCGGCGGCGTCAAGTCAGATCGTCGCCGATCTGATGACGAGCCCTGGCCGCGGCCCGCAAGAAGCCGAAGCGCTCATTCAGAAGATGAGGCGAACCGAGTATGCCTGGCGCCAACGCCCCCGATCCTGAATACATCGCTGCAAGGCGCGTGCTGCTCGATGCCCTCGAAGCCCTCGACACGCATCGGAAATCCGTCGTGTTGGTCGGCGCGCAGGCGATCTATCTGCACACGGGCGAGGGGGATCTCGCGGTGGCCCCGTACACCACCGATGGCGACCTCGCGATCGATCCACGAGAACTCGACGACGAACCCATGCTGTCGAACATGCTCAAGGGCGCTGGCTTCAAACTCACGATTCGCCCCGGCACCTGGAGCAGGTCGGGGGTGCAGATCGACTTTCTCGTGCCGGCGTCATTCGGCGGTCGGGGACGGCGGGGCGCCCGGCTTGGCGTTCATGGCGCCGACTTCGCGCGGAAAGCCGCCGGCCTCGAAGCCGCGGTGGTCGATCACGCGTTCGTCCGAGTAAGCGCCCTTCACCCGGCTGACGCGCGGGCATTCGACGTGCGTGTTGCCGGTGTCGCCGCGCTGGTCGTGGCGAAGCTCCACAAGATCGCGGAACGCGCGGTCACACCGAACCGCCTGGAGGACAAGGACGGCCTGGATGTACTGCGCCTGCTCCGGTTCGCTGATACGGCGAATCTTGCCGACGCGCTTTCCAGGCTTGCCGCGCATCCCCTGGCCGGGGAGGTTACCCGGCAGGCGCGCGGGTATCTCGGCCGGCTCTTCGCCGATCGCAACGGCATCGGCGCGCGGATGGCCGTACGCGCGAGCGCCGGACTCGAAGTCGAGGGCGCCATCGCCCTTTCTTGTGAAGCGCTTGCGCGGCGGCTTCTCGATGCCTGGAAATAGGCCCTGGACTTTCGACCGGCCCGCACCTCGTTGAAATGCGCCCGAAGCGGGTATACTAACGGCTTGCGCGGCGCGCTTTCAGGCGCGGCGCGAATCCCTACCGCCGGCGTTTTGGAAAAGCGCGTCGATCCGCGCGCGCCCGCGGCGTTTCCTTTTCCTTGCCGGAGACTGCCATGCCGCTCGATCCGCTTGATCTCGAACGCCTTTCGCGCGTCGCCAACGCCATCCGTTTCCTCTCCATGGACGCCGTTCAGAAGGCGAACTCCGGCCACCCGGGCGCGCCGATGGGCCTTGCGGAAATCGGCGCCGTGCTGTGGGCCAGGCACCTGCGTTTTGACCCCGACGACGAGAACTGGCTGGGGCGCGACCGCTTCATGCTCTCGAACGGCCACGCGTGCATGTTTCAGTATTCGCTTTTGCACCTTTTCGGCTGCGATCTGTCGATCGACGACATCAAGAATTTCCGCCAGTACGAGAGCAAAACGCCCGGCCACCCCGAGCGCGCGCACACGCCGGGCGTTGAGATCACCACCGGCCCGCTCGGTCAGGGCTTCGCCAACGGCGTCGGCATGGCGCTCGCCGCGAAGATGGCCGCGCAGCACTTTCCGGACGGCGAAGGATTTTCGCCGTTCGATCAATGGATTCACGTCATCGCCTCCGACGGCTGCCTGATGGAAGGCGTCACGCAGGAAGCGGCGAGCCTCGCCGGGCACCTGAAGCTCGACAACCTGATCGTCTACTACGACGACAATCACATCTCGATCGACGGCCCCACCGAGATCACCTATTCCGACGATGTCGCCGGGCGATTCGCGTCGCTCGGATGGCACGTGCAGTCGATCGACGGGCACGATCTGAACGCGATCGACAACGCCATCACGACCGCGAAGGAGGCGCGCAAGCCCGCGATCGTCATCTGCCGGACGCACATCGCCCACGGCGCGCCGCACGCGCACGACACCTCCGACTCGCACGGCGCGCCGCTTGGCGATGAGGAGATCGCCGCGACGCGAAAGGCGCTCGGCTGGGACCTGCCGCCGTTTGAGCTGCCGGATGACGTGCGCGATTTCTGCGGCGGCGTCGTACACGAAAGGCGCGAGGCGCGCGCGGCGTGGAACCGCCGTTTCACGGCGTGGAACGACGCCAACCCGGATCGCGCCCGGGCACTCGACGATTTCTGGAACCGCCGCCTGCCAACCGATCTGTTTGACGCGCTCATCGCCGTCGCACCGGACAAGAAGGACGCAACGCGCTCGCTTGGCCATGCGGTTTTGCAAAAGGTCGCCGCACTCGTGCCAGGGCTTGCGGGCGGATCCGCGGACCTGGCCGTCTCGAACAAGACGGACATCAAGAATGGCGGCGCCGTCGCGCCCGGAAATTTCGCCGGCCGCAATATCCATTTCGGCGTGCGCGAGCACGGCATGGGCGCGATCGTCAACGGCATGGCCGCGTTCGGCGGATGGCGCCCCTACGGCTCGACGTTCCTCATTTTCACGGACTATCTGCGCCCCACGCTGCGGCTCGCGTCGATCATGCACCTGCCGGTCGTTCACGTGTGCACGCACGACTCGTTCCAGCTTGGCGAGGACGGGCCGACGCACCAGCCGATCGAGCACCTGGATTCGCTTCGCCTGATCCCCGGCATTCTGGTGCTGCGTCCGGCGGACGGCGTCGAGACGGGCGCCGCGTGGTACGCCGCGCTGCAACACTCCGGGCCGAGCATCCTGTCGCTGACGCGGCACAAGATCCCGCCGGTCAAGCGCGACGCGCCGTACACGATCCACGATCTGCTGAACGGCGCGCAGGTGGTTGAAACGCATCTCGACGAGGAGGCGACGATCGTCGCCACGGGCTCCGAAGTCTGGATCGCGCAGGAGGCCGCGCGGCTTTTGCGCGAGGAGCACGGCATCGCGACGCGCGTCGTGTCGATGTTGTGCCGCGAGCGATTCCTTTCGCGCACGGAAGAAGAACGCGAGCGAATCGTGCCGTTCGACCGACCGGTGTGCTCGATCGAGGCCGGCGCAACGCCGGGATGGGCCATTGTCACCGGGCGGCGCGGCCTTTCCATCGGCCTTGACCGTTTCGGCGCCTCGGCGCCCGACGATGTCCTGCGCGAGAAGTTCGGTTTCACGCCCGAACAGGTCGCCGGGCGCGTTCGCGCGTGGCTCGCGTCGCTTGACTCGTCCGCCGGCACGCCGCCGTCGGGCGCGTGAGGCGCGTTCGTGGCGAGTCATCCGTGGCATGACGTGGAGCTTGGCGACATCGACGCCTTCCGCGCGGTCATCGAGATTCCCAAGGGCAGCAAGGTCAAATACGAGCTCGACAAGGAGTCGGGCCTCATCAAGGTCGACCGCGTGCTGTATTCGTCGGTCGTGTATCCGGCAAACTACGGCTTCCTGCCGCGAACGCTCGGCGACGACGACGATCCGCTTGACGTGCTCGTGCTGATGCAGGAGCCGGTCGTGCCGTTGTCGCTTCTGTACGCGCGGCCGATCGGCATGATGGAAATGGTCGATCAGGGCAAACAGGACGAAAAAATCATCGCGATTCATCTGCACGATCCCGCTTACGCGTCGTACAACAATATCAGCGAGCTGCCGCCGCACGTGATGCAGGAAGTCCGCCGCTTTTTCGAGGATTACAAGAAACTCGAAAACAAGGAGGTATTGGTGCGTGATTTTTTCGGCCCCGCGAAGGCGAAGGACACGATCCGGCACGCCATCGAAAATTATCGCCGCGCGTTCAGCGCGTAGCGAACCCGTCCCGCGCCTGTCCCGCGATGGCGCATCGCATAAGCGATCGTGAAATAACGTTACGTCGCGCCCCTTTTTGCGAAACCGCTTCCGGGTAGATTTTTCCGGCCGCGGACCGCCGCAAAGGCGCGTTCGTTACGCGCCTCACGGAGAACGCCAACGTTGCCATCAGGCGTTTTAGCACGCTGATACCTTATTGATATGGAACGCGGCGGTTCCGCATTCCCGCGCGGTTGATTGCACCCGCGCACAAGGGGCACAACGCCCGATCGGATGGCGCGACTTATAGACCGCGAATACGCACCTTCCGCCGCGTACGTTGCCGCCGCGAACGGTTATCCGTTTTTTTGAAAAATAGCGATTCGCGGAAGGAGAAAAAAAATGGCGCATGCCAATAACACAAGCCACGGGTCGATATGGCTGTCGACGGCCGAGGCCGAACCGTTCGAGCCGCTGGCGGGGGACGTTTACGCCGACGTCGCGATTGTGGGCGGCGGGCTTACGGGAATCCTCACCGCGTGGCTCCTGAAGGACGCCGGCAAATCCGTCATCCTGGTCGAACGCGAGCGTGTCGGCCACGGCGAAACCGGCCACACGAGCGGGCATCTCACCGAGGTCTTCGACCGGCGCTACTTCGAGCTTGTCTCCAAGTTCTCAAAATCCGACGCCGCGCTCGCCAACGAATCCGCGCGCGACGCCATGGGCATGATCGAGAACATGACGCGCGAGATGGGCATCGATTGCGATTTCGCCCGCATCCCCGGATATCTCTACGTCGAGCGGCAAAGCCAGGAGCTGGAGCTTCGGCGCGAGCTGACGGCGTTGCGCGACCTGGATATCGACGCCGAGTGGATCGAGTCCCCGCCGTTGCCGTTCGTCACGCGCGGAGCGCTGCGTTTCGCGGATCAGGCGCGGTTTCACCCGCTCCGTTTCCTGAACGGCCTGGCGGCGCGCATTCCGGGCAACGGATGCGCCATTCACGAGCACACGCGCGTCATCGACGTGCGCGAGGGCGAGCCCTGCCGCGTCATCACCGACCGCGGAACGGTGCTCGCGGAAAACGTCGTCATCGCGACCAATTCCCCGGCGACCAACCGCTACGCGCTTCTGACGAAGCTCGCCGCGTATCGGACCTACGCGATCGGCGTGCACCTGAAGACGCCGGCCGCGCCGATGGACGCGCTGTTTTGGGACACCGAGACGCCGTACCACTACATCCGCACGCAGACGATCGACGGCGAGCCCGTCGTGATCGTCGGCGGCGAGGACCACAAGACCGGCGCGGTCGAGAACACCGAGGCGTGTTACATCCGGCTCGAGGAATACGCCCGCGCGCGATTCGATGTGGAGTGGGCGCCGTATCGCTGGTCGGGCCAGATCCTGAATCCGGTCGACGGCCTGCCGTACATCGGCCGCAACGTGATGAGCGATCGCGTCTTCATCGCCACCGGCTACGCGGGCACGGGCCTCACCGGCGCGGCGATCGCGTCGATGATCCTCTCGGACGCGATCCTGGAGATCGAGAACCGGTACGCCGGGTTGTACGACGCGCGGCGCGTCAAGCCGCTCGCGTCGGCGGCCCGCTTCCTGGCCGAGAACAAGGACTACCCCGCGCGACTCGTTACCGACCGGCTGAACCGGCGGCCCGTCGGCGCGGGGGATTCCGAGATCGAGGATCTGCCGCGCGGATACGGGCGCGTGATCGCCCTGGATGGCGAACGGATCGCAGTCTATCGCGACGACACGGGCAAGCTGCACGCGATGGATCCGACCTGCACGCACCTTGGCTGCCACGTCGCGTGGAACGGCGCGGAGCGAAGCTGGGATTGCCCGTGCCACGGCTCGCGGTACACCGCGACCGGCCGCGTGATCCACGGTCCGGCGACGCAGGATCTTCACCTCGCGCCGCTGCCCGAATACCGGCGCACGCCGGCCGAGCCGCGCACGAAGACCCAGGAGGAAAAACGGAAATAGACGCCGCGGCGACGCGGCTTGCGTTGCCCGCGGCGTTGGCGCGATGGGGGATACGGGAAAACGCGCGGCGCGTGGCGGAAACGTCGGTATTCGACCTCCGCCACGCGCCGGCCAAACGACAAATCGTCAAGGGGGATTTCGTCATGAAGATAAGAGAAGTCATGTCACGCCAGATTCAATACGTTCAGCCGAACGACACCGTGAGAACGACCGCCGAGAAGATGCGGGAGTTCGACGTCGGCGCGATCCCGGTGATCGACGGCGAAAACTGCATTGGCATCGTGACCGACCGCGACATCGCGCTTCGCAGCGTGGCCGAGGGATACGATCCCATGACCGAGCAGATCGCCGACATCATGAGCGCGGGCGTCGTCTCCTGCCTGGAGGACGACGAACTCGAAAAGGCGACGCGGATCATGGAACAGAACAAGGTGCGCCGGCTGCTCGTCGTGAATACGCAGGGCAAGCCCATCGGCGTCGTCTCGATGGGCGACATCGCGCAGAACGTCGAAGACGCCGCCGCAAGCGAACTCGTCCGCGAAGTGACGGAACCGTAACGGGCGCGCGAGCGCGGGCGCCGCGCCCGCTTCGAAAACCGACGGCCCCGGCACGCGCCGGGGTCGTTACCGTCTCAGCGCGGGGTGTCGCGATGCCGCGGGCCAAACGATTCATCGACGAATCGACCGTGGGGTTGATCCTGAAGCGTTACGGGTTGCGCCTGCGCGATCGCCCGCGCCTCCTGACGGGCGGGCTCGAGAACACGAACTTCGTCGTCGACACCAATGCGGGCCTCTTCGTGCTGCGCCGGTACGACGATGCGCCCCGCGGCCGCGCGGCGCGCGAGCTACCTTTTCTGTCCTATCTCGCCGAGCGCAATTTCCCCACGCCCGAACCGATCCACACGATCGACGGTCGCCGCCACACGACGCATCACGGCCGCCCGATCGCGCTGCTGCGTTTCGTGCCGGGCGACGTGCCGCCGAGGATGACGATGAACGTCGCGTCGGAGATCGGCGTGGCGCTCGCGCGGCTTCACATCGTCGGCGCGGCGTATCCCGAAAAGCTGCCGGGCCTGGAAAGGCTCGGAACCATCGCGAACGCCGCGCGCGCCCGGCGCGCCTATCCCGGGCGCGACCGCTTCCGGCGCATCGCGAAAAATTTTCTCGAAACCGACGGCGCGATCCTCCGCCGCGCGCTTCCGCGGCTGCCCGGCGGGCCGATCCATCACGATCTGCACCGGCTGAACGTCATCTTTCGCGGCGATCGTCTTGCCGCCGTCCTCGACTTCGTCTCGCTGCACCGCGCGCCGTATATCATCGACCTCGCGCGTTCGCTGCACTACTTCGCCGGGGAGAACAAGGCGCACGTGCTGCCGCCGCGCGTCGCGCGCGCCATGATTGACGGATATGTTTCGCGGCGTCCGCTCTCCGGCGACGAAACGGCCATCCTTCCCGCCGCGTTCCAGTTCGTGAACCTCTTCGACGCCGCGGCGTACATCCGCGCGAACGCGGGCCGGATGCGATCGCTCGCCGATTGCAAAAGCCTGCGTATCTATCTCGCGAACCGCCAAACGCGGTGGCGTTTGCCTTCTTGATAACGCTTCCGTCACCCGATCCTATCGCACGGGAACAAGGTCCGGCCGCAACTCCAGCACCGCGTCCGCCAGCGCCGCCGCGATAAGATCGTGGCCCGCGCGGCTCGGGTGGTACTCATCAAGCAGGAACGCGTCGTCGCCCGCGGCGCGCAGGATCGCCGCCGCATCGACGAGAACCTCACGGCGTGGGGGCGCGTATTCGCGCAGCGCCGCGTCATATTCCTCGGTGTCGAGACTTTTCGCGGGGTAGGTCAGGAAGATGACGCGCCCGCCCCACGCCGAAGCGAGCCGCGCGATCTCCTCCGCGTTGTCGAGAAACTCGCCCGGAGGAACGCGCATCGCCGATTCGCCCGCCGGCGGCGGCCTGTTTTTCTTGCGACGCGGCGCGGCGAGCGGATAGACGTTCAGGCGCAGCAGCGCGCTTGGCGCGTCGCGCATCATCCGCTCAAGCCGGGTCAGCTCGGGCATGACGCGTGATTTGTCCCCGCCGGCGTAACGGCGCGATTTCCATTTGTCGGTATGTCCGAACATGAACGTCACGATCTGCGGCCGATAAAGCGGCCCCAGGTCGCGAAGCAGCGTGACGCCCTGGTACGACGAATAGCCGTTGACGCCCGCGTTCAGTACCTCGATCGACCGGCCGGGCAGGCGCTCGCGAAGGCGCGTCTCGAGACGGCGCGGGTACGCCGCCGCCTCCGGCACGATCAGGCCGTAGGTCGACGAACAACCCAACGCGAGGATACGAAGATCCGGCCGCGCCTCCGGATCGACGGCCGGGCCGCGGAGCCCCTGCTCGTTGATGCCCGAACCGATGGTCCGCTGATTTGTCCATAGCAGCACCGGGTCGTACTGAAGCATCCCCACGTACGGAATGAAGCGCGCGATCGTCTCCCAGAGCACGAACATCGCCGCCAGAAAGCCCGCGAACGCGAGCGCGTGCCGCTGAATCGCGCGGGCGCGGAGCGGTGCGTCAGATGTAGCCATGGAGACGCGCGGTGAGGTAAGCGACAAACAGAATCGCACCCCCGAGCACGAACGCCGCGCCACCGGCGACGCGCGCGGGCGCGCGGAAGGTCGGCTCGATCATGACAAGCCACCCGAGCGCCGCGGATGCGATCGCGATCGGAATGGCGATGTTCCATCTACCGCCGACGAGCACCCACGATACCGCCGACGCAACGAAATACGCCGCCGCCACGGGCGGGCGCGCGTACGCGCGGCGCGGGCGCGACTTGCCCACGGCCGGGGGCGTGGCGCTTGGCGAATTGTCCATGCCGTTCATCATGTCCAATCCGTCCATCGTGTCCATGGGATTGCGGCCTTGCCCCTGCCCTGTCCGGCGGCCCGGCGCGACGGCCTCTTTCCTCTTTCCTCTTTCCTCTTTTCTCCTTTAAGGTTTGGCGCGACGCGTATGCCGCACAAAACCCTATTTTCGCGCCGGCTGCTTTTCATCACGGGGAAAGGCGGCGTCGGCAAGACGACGATCGCCGCCTCGCTGGCCGTGGCCGCGCGCGACCGCGGCATGCGCGTGCTGCTCGTGGAGGTCGGGGTGACCGAAAACCTCGGCCAGCTCTTTCACAAGTGGATTCCCGTTTACAATATCGCCACGGTCGAGGACGACCTGGACGTGCTGAGGCTCGATCCTTACCTCGCGTTTCAGGACTACCTCGCACAACAGATGAAATTCGAGTGGGCCGCGAAAAAGTTCCTGGAGACCGACGTCATCCGGGCGCTTTTGCAGGCCGCGCCGGGCTGGCGTGAGCTGATCACCCTCGGGAAGATCTGGACGATCGAGCAGGCGGCGGACAAGCGGACCGGCAAGCCGGAATACGATCTCATCGTCGTGGACGCGCCGGCAACCGGGCACGGCGTCGGATTCTTCCGCGTGCCGAGGGCCATCATCGACACATTCAAATACGGGCCGATCCGGCATCATACGCAGGAGGTTCAAAAACTCCTGCTCGATCCGCACCGCACGCTTTTGAACGTCGTGACGCTGCCCGAGGAGATGCCGATGAACGAGGCGTGCGAGATGTTCGACGCCGCGCGCGACCAACTGCTGATGCCGTTCGGGTTCGTGTTCATAAACATGATGCCGCAAAAGGTGCTGACACCCGCGCAGCAACAGCGCATCGACGCGCTCGCCAAGGACGGGAAGGCGCTTGCGGCGCTCGACGCCGCGCTTCCCGGCGGGCACGAGAGGCTTTTGGCCGCCGGACGGCGCGAACAGGCGCGCCGCAAACTCGCGGAAGGCTACGTGACGCGCGCGAAAAAGCGCATCGATGCGGAGTTCGTCGAGCTGCCGTATCTCTATCAGGAGGCGATGAACCGCGACGGGCTGTCCGTGCTCGCGCGGGCCATCGAGGAAGCCGGGGCGTAGAGGGAGGAACGGGGATTGAGGATCGAGGATTGAGGATTGAGTCCATCGCAACGGGACATCGCGGTGTGCGTTGCGATGACCTTTCAGACTTTCAGACTTCCAGACTTTCAGACTATTCAGCCGGGCACGGGCATGGGAGAAAAAAATGAGCCGCTTTGACGAAATGTACCAATCCCTCGGCCAGGCGCCGTGGGATATCGGAAGGCCGCAGCCGGTCATTCTCGCGCTCGAGGAATCCGGCGAAATCCGCGGGCGCGTGCTCGACGCGGGGTGCGGCACAGGTGAAAACGCCCTGTATCTCGCGGCGCGCGGGCACGAGGTCGTCGGCATCGACTTTTCCGAACCGGCGATCGCCTTCGCGAACGACAAGGCGGCGGAGCGCGGCATCGCGCGCGTGAGTTTCGCGCGGCTTTCCGCCCACGACGCCGGAAGGCTCGAAGGCGTCTTCGATACCGTCATCGACGTGGGGCTTTTCCACACGTTTCCGGACGAGGACCGCGAGCCGTGGGTGGATTCGCTGCGCCGCGTCACGGCGCCCGGCTCGCGCTATTTCCTGATGTGCTTTTCCGAGCACGAAAAGCGCGAGGGCGGTCCGAGGCGGGTTACGCAGGAAGAGATCCGCGACACCTTCGCCGAGGGATTCAAGATTCTCTCGATCGAATCCGCCCGGTTCGTTTCGAACATCCACGAGGACGGCGCCGCCGCGTGGCTGGCGCGGCTGGTACGGGTTTAGGGGCGTATCCGGGGAGCTTGGGCGGGCGCGAAGGGTCTGACGGACGCCCCGCGGGGGCTCCCGAAATTCGCTCCCGCGTATTCCATTCGCAATTCCCTATTGGATTGGCCTGTGCGATAATTTGCGCGCAAAAAAGAACAGTTTGCCCTTTGGGGAGGGTTTGTTCATGCGCGCATCCGGACGGTTCGTCCTTCTACTCGCGACGCTGGGGATTGCCGTGTCCGCGCTGGTTCTTGTCGGCGCGGCGCCGGCGCGAAACGGTTCGCGCCTGCTGTTGCAGCCGGTCGAGGAATACATCCCGCCGATGAACTACTACGAGTTCCCGAAAATTGCCCAGGCGGCGCCGCAGCCGAACACGAGCTACTTCTACGCGTTCGACCGCATCTTCATCTTCGGGTTCCACAACGGCACGACGTTCACGCTCTACGACATGTTCGGCAATCCGATCGCGGCGTCGAGCCTGAACGACGGCAGCTACGTGCGGTACAACGTGCCCGTCGGCACCTACCGCCTGGAGGCGTCCGATCTGGTGAGCGTGCTGGTGGGCACCGCCGACGACAACATCACCGGCTACCACGCGCTGACGGACTCCTCGCTCGGCACGGGGACCAAATTTTACTCCTACCAGATGGGCGATTTTCTCGACAACGCGGAGACGCAGTTCGTGATGGCGTATCAGCCCAACACGCTCGTGCAGATTTACAATATGGCCAACGGCAACCTCATCACCTCCAAGCTGATGCAGGCCGGCACCGTCTGGAAGGTGCCCGCGGGCGATGTGCGCAACAAATACGTCAAGACGACCGCGACCAAGAAAATCGCCGTTCTGAATTTCACCGACATCGGGTACAGCGTGCCCTCGGAGTCCGGGCTGTTCACCGGCACCGATTTCATCGGCTACATGGGGGAGACGAGCGGCCCCGCCGATCTGCTCCTGACGAGCTACGCGGACGCCAACAATTTCGAGGTGCGCAACGCGAACAATGGCTCCCTTGTCGCCAACGGAACGCTCAGCCGTGGGCAGACGTGGTATCGGACGTACAGCGAACTGTATTTCCACGTGACGTCCGACGCGCCCTTGGCCGTCGCCATCAATCCGTACAGCGGCACGGTTCCCGATTACCACTACATGGACGTCATGTCGGACGAGGACGGCACGCGCATCGGCACGGAGTTCTTCTTCGCGTCGGTGAACGGCCAGTTCGACCTGTTTTCGTACGTCGACAACAACCAGATCACGGTGACGGACACGCGCGGAACGACCGCGCCGGGCGACGATATCCCGGTCTGGAACGGCACGCTCGGCGTCGGCGGCCACCAGCGGGTGACGTGCTACAAATCCACGTGGCATGTCACGGCGACGCAGCCGCTGACGGTGTTCAACAGCTTCGGCACGCAGGCGGGCGCGGAGTTCATCCCGCTCTACGGCATCCTCGTGGAGTGCGACAACGACGGGGACGGGCATGACGGCCCACAGTGCAACGGCGACGATTGCAACGACTTCGACGAGACAATCTACCCCGGGGCGCCGGAGATCCGCTGCGACGGCATCGACCAGGATTGCGACGGCGAGGATCTGTGTGACTGCGCGAGCGACGCGGACTGCGACGACGGCATCTTCTGCAACGGCGAGGAGACGTGCAACCTCGCGATCAACGAGTGCGAGCCGGGCGACGATCCGTGCGGCGATGACGGCCTGTTCTGCAACGGCAGCGAGGCGTGCAACGAGCAGATCGACTCCTGCATCCACGTGAATCCGCCGGACTGCGCGGACGACAGCCTGTTCTGCAACGGCGCCGAATCCTGCGACGAGGCGGCGGATGCGTGCGTCTCCACCGATCCGCCGTGCGCGGATGACGGCCAGTTCTGCAATGGCTCCGAGGCGTGCGACGAGGAGACCGACTCCTGCGCGAGCGGCCCGGCGCCCTGCACGGACGACGCGCTTTTCTGCAACGGCGACGAGGTTTGCGACGAGCAGATCGACAACTGCGTGCACACCGGCGACCCGTGCCCCGACGGCGAGACGTGCGTCGAGGCGGCAAGCGGCTGCGAGCCGCCGGACGACGATCCCGAGCCCGACGACGACGAGGAAGACGACCCGCCCGTCGGCGATCCGAATGAAGACGCCGATCCCGACATCCCCGCGGACGAAGAAGACGACGGACCCGGCTGGCCCGAAGGCGAGGTGACCGGAGGCAATTGCTGCGGGTGTTAGAAGCGGGCTGGAACGCCATCGCAGAATCGCTATTCAAACCAAAGGCACAAAGGACACAAAACGAGACTCGGCAGCACGACGTCAGACGTCCATGCCGCAACTCCTGAGCGGCTGTCATCCTGAGCGAAGCGAAGGATCTCGCGCCGTGCCGGCACGAACGGAGGCCCTTCGCTTCGCTCACGGTGACAAACCGCGTGACGCCCGTTGCTGGTAGCCCGTTGCCGGCGCCGGTAGCAGGCAGCCGGCAACCGGTAGCCGGACGCCGGAACCTGTGCCATATTCCCGGCGCCCCAAACACATCTTGCGAGCCGCCTGGGAGGGTTCGTTCATGCGATATTTCGGACGATTTGCGCTGATCCTGGCCGTGCTGGCCATTGCCGCGGCCGCGTTCGCGTTGACGGACGCGCCGGCGTATCCGAACAACGGGTCGAAGATGCTGCTGCAACCGGTGGAGGAGTACGTTCCGCCGCCGAACTACTACGCGTTTCCGAAAGGCGCGCAGGCGGCGCCGCAGCCGAACACGAGCTACTTCTACGCGTTCGACCGCATCTTCATATTCGGATTTCACGACGGCACGACGTTCACGCTCTACGACCAGGGCGGCAACATCCTCGCGGCGTCGAGCCTTTCCGACGGCGGCTACGTCCGCTTCGACGTCCCGGTCGGGACGTATCGGCTGGAGGCCTCGGACCTCGTGAGCGTCCTTGTCGGCGCCGCGGACGACAACATCACCGGCTACCATGCGCTCACCGACGCCTCGATCGGCACGGGCATCAAATTCTACAGCTATCAGCGCGGCGGATTCGGCGACTCGAGAGAGGCGCAGTACGTTTCGTCTTACGGCGACAACAACCTCGTCGAAGTCTTCAACATGGTCAACGGGACGCTGCTGGCGTCCAGGGTTCTCGCCGACGGCGAGACGTGGAAGGTGCCGCCCGCGCAGACGCGCAACAGGTACGTGAAGACCGTTTCCACGGGGATCATCTCCGTTCTCAACTTCACGGACATCGGCTATTCCGTGCCGTCGAAATCCGGCCTGTTCACGGGCACGGAATTTCACGGCTACATGGGGACGACAAGCGGCAGCGGCGATCTTCTCATCACGAGCTATACGGACGGAAACAATTACGAGGTGCGCAACTCGAAGACCTCCGCGATCGTCAAGTCCGGAACGCTGGCGAGCGGGCAGACCGCGTTCCAGACCTTCAACGAGTTGTATTTCACCGTGACGGCGGACGCGCCGGTCGCCGTGCAGGTCAATCCCTTCAGCGGCGCCGCGGGGGATTACCACTACATGGACATCATGCCGGACAAAGACGGCACGCGCATCGGCACGGAGTTTTTCTTCACGTCCGTGAACGGGCAGTTCGACCTGTTCTCGTATCTCGACGACAACGACATCGTCGTTACCGACACGAAAAACACGCTGGCGCCGGGCGACGACGTGGTGGTGTGGAGCGGCACGCTCGGCGAGGGCGGGCATCAGCTCGTGCCGTGTTATACGTCCACGTGGCACGTCACCGGAACGCAGCCCTTGTCCGTCTTCAACAGCTTCGGCGTGGTCGCCGGCGCGGAGTTCATTCCGCTCTACGGCGTTCTTGTCGAGTGCGACAACGACCTGGACGGCTACGAAGGCCCGCAGTGCAACGGCGACGACTGCAACGACTTCGATCCCGATATCAATCCGGGCGAAACCGAAATCCGTTGCGACCGCATCGACCAGAATTGCGACGGGCTCGATTTCTGCGACTGCCAGAACGACGGCGAGTGCGACGACGGCATCTTCTGCAACGGCGCCGAGGTCTGCGATATGGACGAAAACGTGTGCGGGCCGGGTGACGATCCGTGCGCGGACGACGGCGCGTGGTGCAACGGCGACGAGGCCTGCGACGAGGCGGCGGACACGTGCGTGCAGGTGGCCGTGCCCGACTGCGCGGACGACGGCGTCTTCTGCAACGGCGCGGAATCGTGCGACGAGGTGAACGACAAGTGCGGGACGACCGGGCCGCAATGCCTGAATGACGGGCAATATTGCAATGGCGTCGAGTTCTGCGACGAGGAAACGGATATGTGCACGCAAATCCTCGTGCCGTGCCTGGACGACGCGCTGTTTTGCAACGGCGACGACGGCTGTGACGAGGACGCGGATATCTGCACGCATTCCGGTAATCCGTGCCCCGAGGGCGAAAGCTGCGACGAGTTCAACCGTTCGTGCGAAACGCCCGAGGATCCGGCCGACGACGACGACGACGAAGCGACCCTGGACGATGACACGGACTCGGATCCGGATATCCCGGTCGACGAGGACGAGGGCGGACCCGGCTGGCCCGAAGGCGCGGTGACCGGCGGAGCGTGTTGCGGCTGCTAGGAGACGGCCTTCGAAGGCTCGAAGGCCGAAAGGCTGACAGGTCGTCACAAACGATTTTTGTTCGGCGGTACACAGAGCGCGCGGAGGAGCCACAGAGGACACCGAGGGTTTCCGTCGATTTGAAATCGCGGCGCTCGTCGCTCCGGTGCTCGTCGCCGCGGTGATCGTCAATTCGGTGCTCGTCATCGCGGTGATCGTCGTCCTGAGCGAAGCGAAGGATCTGGCTCGCCCCGGTTGACGCGTGGCCGCCGGCAGGGGCCAGCCAGATCCTTCGGCTCGCTTCGCTCGCCTCAGGATGACGACGCTCGACGCATCGCCTCAGGATGACGACGCTCGACGCATCGCGTCAGTGTGACGACGCTCGACGCATCGCCTCGGGGCGACGACGCTCGACGCATCGCGTCAGTGTGACGACGCTCGATGCATTGCCTCGGCATGACGACGCTCGACGCATCGCCTCAGGATGACGACGCGCGGGTGCAAAAAGCATCAGCACGCTCATAAGCGTGATGCCCGGCGACGCGTGGCGACGACGAAGCGCGGGTGCAAAAAGGGCGACCGCAGTCGGTCGAGGCGCCTGATGCGTCGTTTCGCCGTCTTTATCCGAAACACATGTAAATTTCCTTACGCCATCCGATCCCGGCGGGACTACAATGAAGGCGGGATGGGGCGGCGTTTTTCATTTTTTCAAAAGGAGAATTCGCCATGTTTGAAGTTGTTGGCGGCAAAGCCGAAGGCAACCTGGTCGGCCTTCGCATCAGCGGAAAATTGACCAAACAAGAGCTCGACGAAATCGGCGAGCGCGCGCAGGCGCTTGCCGAGGCGCAAGGCAAGCTTCGCCTGGTCGTCATCATGGACGACTTCCACGGGTGGGATTCCGTAAAGGCGGCCTGGGAGGATCTGAAACTGGAGGGGAAGCTGAACAAACACGTCGAGCGCGTCGCTATGGTCGGCGACAAGGACTGGCAGCGAATCTCGGCGAAACTCATGACGCCCTTCACCAAAGGCGAAGTGAAATACTTCGAGCGCACGCAGGAAGGCGATGCGTGGGCCTGGGCCAAGGGCGAAGGACACGCGTGAGACGAGGAAAGAGGAAAGAGGAAAGAGGAAAGAGGTCATCGCAAAACCCGCCCCCAAGGTAGAGCCGCGATAGGCGCGAGTTCGATCGCCACCGCTTCACTTCAGGATCCGGGCGATACTTCGCGCGATATGCCAGGCCAGCACCGGCGGCACCGCGTTGCCGATCGAGGGCGTGCGCCGCGGGACGATGAAATCGTCGGGAAACGACTGCGCGCGCAGTAGCTCCGGCATCGCCAGCGCCCGGTCGAACCACGGATGAATCAGGCGCGGCGCCGCCGTGTCCGACGCCTTGATCGTCGGGAACGGGCGATCCGCGAAAACACGCCGCGACGACGCGCCGAATCGCGGATGCCGCCGTTCGCCCTCGGCGAGTCGTCGCAATGTTGCGTCGCGTTTCGCGAAATGGCGATCGCCCGGAACGCCCAGATCGGCGATCGCGTCGCGCACGCGCACAAACGGGCGAAGCGCTCCGCCGTGCGTCGGCGCGGGGAACGGATCGGGGCATGCCTGATCGGGCCGCAGCCCCACGATGAAAAGGCGGCGCCGGTGCTGCGGAACGCCGAAATCGGCCGCATCGAGCACGCGCGCGCGGATCTCGTAGCCCAACGCGGCGAGCGCGCCGGTCAGTTCGGCGAACGCTTGCCGAAATGGCTTTCGCTCGGCGAGCGCGGGCACGTTTTCGATGACGAACGCGCTCGGCGCGATGTCGCCGATCGCCTCGATAAGGACCGGCATGGCGTCGCGCGCGTCGTTCGCGCCTTGTTTGACTCCGGCGGCGGAGAATGGCTGGCACGGCGGCCCGGCGATCACAACGCCGGCGCGCGGCCAGATCGCGACATCTTCCACACGCGCGCGGCAAATCGCGCCGATGTTCAACCGATAGAGCGACGCAGCCTCGGCGTCGGCGTCCACCGCGGCGAGGATATCGAAACCCGTGCGCGCGTATCGCCGTCCGCCGAAAACGAAGCCGCCGCGAAACCCCAGGTCCATTCCGCCGCAACCGGAAAACAGACTGATGACATGCGCCATACCCTACGCGAAGTGACCGGGTGCGTGGGCAGGATCGAGGATCGAGGATTGAGGATCGAGTGCCACGCAGGCCACGATGTTCGCAGCTCTCGCTCCTCGTTCCTAAACAGCCTGAAAGTCTGAAAGTCTGAAAGGTCATCACAACGCATGCCGCGGTGTCCCGTTGCGATGGACTCAATCCTCGATCCTCGATCCTCAATCCTCAATAAAAAGCGGGCCGCGCGGCAAACACCGCGCGGCCCGCTTCGCTAGCGTTTGCTGATGCCTAGAACAGTCCGCCGAGCAACCCGAGGATGTCGAAGTTCGTCCACATGTTGACGGCGCTGCTGTTGTAACCGAGCAGACCGGCCGGGTTGTACTCCTGCAGATCCACGCCCGCGGGGTAGTCGATCCCCAGCACGACGACGATGTCGGCGTCGCTTGGCGTGATGCCGAGATCATCAACCGGCGGCTGGAAGCTCGAGTCGGCGCCGGGCACCTGCGCGAGCACGACCGGGCAGTCCTCGCAATCCGGGACGTAGACGATCTGGAAGACGTCGGCGGTGGCCTTGGCGGGGCCGGCCTCGAGTTCCCAGAAAATCTCGCCGGTCACGTCGTCGTATCCGGTATTGTCGCCGTTGAAGTTCGGCAGGAAATCGGTATCCGCGTCGAAGGACGCCTTGGCGGTCATGTCCGCGATGCTCTCGCCGTATTTCAACGCGAACGAGAAATTCACGCTCGTGAAGCCGGAGGCGAACAGGTCCGTCGCGCCCACGACCGCAAGGTAATCGCCGTCGGGGACGTCGGCGTAGTCAACATCCACGGACCCGGAATCCACGATGCCGACGCCCAGCGGAAGCAGCGCGCGGTTCGGAATTTCGGCCGCGAAGATCGCGAGATAGTCGAAATTGGCGTCCTCATTGGCGACGTTGATCGACAGCGTGTTGCCGCCGGTCTCCTGCGTGGTCATCGACGGATCGCCGGTGCCGTTCCAGTCCGGGCGCGCGCCGACATGGCTGAAGGCGAGCGCGTCGTTGATGAGCGGAAGAACGAGCGGTTCGACGCACTCGAGGATGTCGCCGCCGCCGGTGACGCACGCAACGACCGCGAGAATCTCGCCGACGTTGTCGAACAACTCGCCGACACTCGCCGACAGGACAAAGCCCTCGATCGGCGAAACGGAGGCGCCGGTGCGCACCGGAAGGACGTAATCCTCGTTGGTGCCCGTGACGCTGAACAGCCCAGGAATGCTGAGGTTGAGCGCCGGGAGATAGATATTACGCGGCGCCTCGGTAACCGCGGGGCCGTCGCCGAGATCGAGCGTCAGATCGAAGGTGTCCGTGGCGAGCAGGCCGTCGAAGTCCATCGACAGCAGATCGGCGCGCGCGAGGCCGGGCAGTGCGACGCCGAGATAGATCGGGTTCGAGAACAGGCCGAACAGGGTGGGGTTGGTCAGGCCGAGGTCCGAGCCGCCCTCGTCCTGGAACGTGCCGTCACCCGAGTCGGTGTAGGCGTTGCCGAAGCTGTCCGGACGCAGGCGGAAATACATGACGGCCGCATCGACCTTGTAGGTCCAGGACCAGTAGCCTTCCGCGTACGCGGTGATGGTCTGTTCGGCGTCCGTCAGCGTCACGACCGCATGGCCGTTGACGTCGGTCTGATAAACGGTGTCGCCGTGAATGACGTCCGCATTCTGGATGGCCGAGCAGTCATTGTCGTCGAAAACGTAGACGTCGACGGTCGTGGTCGCCGAGCCGCCGCCGACCGTGTTTGCCGAGCCGATGCTTTCCGGATCCGAGATGGGGCAGCTCAACGAGCTGAACTCGGTGTCGCCGGTATCGTCGTCGCCGGTATCGTCGTCGCCGGTGTCGTCGTCGCCGGTATCGTCGTCACCGGTATCGTCGTCGTCCATGTCGTCGTCCATGTCGTCGTCATCGGCATCGTCGTCGCCGGTGTCGTCGTCGGCGTCGTCGTCGCCGGTGTCGTCATCCGGCGCGCCGTCGTCGTCATCGTCGTCGTCGTCGCCGCACGAGCAGCCCGCGACGGCGAGCGAGAGGGCCGCGAGAATCGCGACCAGCATGAAAGTGAATGTGTGTTTCATTGGGACCTCCCTACCTTTTCTGGTTCGTATTAGCGGCCGACCGCGAAGCATCGGCCGAAAGCGAAAGTCGATGAATGACGTAACCGGATGTCGTCATGACAAACCATTCATTTTGGAAAAGGGGGTTCGCTTCGCGGAACGCCCTACCCTCACCACTCCGGCCAACGCGCCGGAAAAAGCCCCCCGGCGATCGCCGGATGTTCATGGACGCGGGTTACACCGCGCATTTCAAATAGGGAGGCATTAAGGACCTCAGGGGCGGAAAAGTCAAGGAAAATGAACGCTTGGAGCGGGTCATTTCCGCGAATCGCATGAGGCGCCTGACGTGCCGGGTTCAAGCCTCGGCCAGGACTTTTCCGATTCGGCCGATCGCGTCGTCGAGTTCTTCCTCGGTGATCACGAGCGGCGGGGCAAACCGGATCGTCGTGTCGCGCGTTTCCTTGGCCAGGACGCCTTCATTCATCAGGCGTTCGCAGATGGTCCGCGCGCCGGGCTCGCCGGGTGCAAGCTCGATCGCCGTCAGAAGCCCGCGGCCCCGCACATCGACGACGCGGGGCGTGGCGACCTTCCTCAAGCCCGCGATCAACCGCTCGCCCAGGCGCGCCGCGCGGCCGGGCAGGTCCTCTTCGACGAGCACACGCATCGCCTCCCGCGCGCAGGCACACGCGAGGGGGTTTCCGCCGAAGGTCGAACCGTGCTCGCCGGGTTTGAACAGGCCAAGCACCTCTTCGGTCGACACAACGGCGCTGATCGGCAGCACGCCGCCGCCCAGCGCCTTGCCGAGGCACATGGCATCGGGCCGCACGTCTTCGTATTCGTGACAGAACATGCGCCCGCAGCGGCCAAGACCGGTCTGGATCTCGTCAAACACGAGGAGCGTGCGCGTCTTGTCGCAGATGGCGCGCAACTCGCGCAAAAACCCGTCGGGCGGAATGCGAACGCCCGCCTCGCCCTGGATCGGCTCCACGAGCACCATGGCCGTTCGTTCGCCGACGGCGGCGCGAACCGCGTCGATGTCGCCGTAAGGCAGGACGCGAAATCCCGGGGTAAACGGCCCGAAGTGATCGCGCGACTTCGCGGAGGTGGACATGCCGACGATGGTCGTCGTCCGGCCGTGGAAATTATCGGTAAAGGCGACGATTTCCGCCGTGTCGTTCGGGACGTTCTTGATGGCGTACGCCCACTTTCGCGCGATCTTGATGGCGGTCTCGACCGCCTCGGCGCCCGTGTTCATGGGCAAGGCGCGCGCCATGCCCGTCAACTCGCACAACTCCTTCAGGAACGGCCCGAGCTGATCGTTGCGGAAAGCGCGGCTCGTCATGCACAGGCGCTCGGCTTGCGCGGCGAGAGCGCGCAGGATGCGCGGATGCCCGTGGCCGTGCGACACCGCGGAGTAAGCCGAAAGCATGTCGATGTACGCGCGCCCCTCGATATCGAACAGGCGGGCGCCCTTGCCGTGGGAGAGCACCACAGGCAATGGTTTGTAGTTGCTGGAGCCGTAGGCGTCTTCCCATTCGCGAAGCGTTTGGGCATCGGGGCGGGCGCCGGCGGCGGGAAGGCCGGAATCGGTCGTGGTCATGGGGAAGATCCTTGAATGGAACGTACGCGCCGCCAAGGCACGGCGACGGGAGGCCAGATATGATCCGCGCCACGGAAAAAGTCAAACGCCGCAAGCAGTTATCGCGAGTACGGGGCTTGACAAGAGCTTTTGCCCGGACCTAGAAAGTCATGATATTTTTGAATCTGATGCGGGCTCCATTCCCGCCGGCAACCGACGACGCGTCCGGAATCGCCGAGCGCGAAAATTCCGCGCATGCGAGGGGACAGCTAATTTCATGGCCGACGACGACCGAATCGACTCCGGCGTACCGGATTCCGCCTTCGACGAGGCGCTGAAGGCGATCGAGCGCGCGCAGGAAGAATCGCGCCGCCGCGGCAAGGCCGGCGCGAAACCGTCGGTCAAGGCGCAGGCTCCACCCCCCCGGAGCCCCGCTCGCGCGGCGGACGAGGTGGACATCGAAATCGACGCCGACGCGACGGGCGAGGATGACCTGGCCAACCTGCTGAAATATTTCGAGGAGGGCGGCGTCGAGCCCGTGGAGGTCGCCCGGCCGAGCGCGCGTCCGCCGGCCTCGCGCGACGCCGACCTGGACATGCTCGCCAAGCTTCTCGAGGAAGAGCAGAACCTCGAAAAGGAAGCGGAATTGCTGCGCACGGTGCTCGCGGAGACGCGCGCCTCGGCGCAGGCGTCCGCAGGCGCCACGGTGCAATCCGGCGCCGCGCTCAAGGAAAAGGAAACGCAGATTCAAGGCCTGCAGGAGCGCCTTGTTCACATTCAGGCGGAGTTCGACAATTTCAAGAAGCGCATCAATCGCGACAAGGCGGACATGGTGCGTTTTTCGAACGAGAACCTGATCCTGTCGATGCTGCCGATCATCGACAACTTCGAGCGCGCGATCTCTCACGCCTCGGCGACGCACGACCCCGACGCGATGATCGACGGCGTTCGCCTGGTTCTGAAACAACTGCACGACACGCTTTCGCAAAACGGCGTGCGCAAGATCGACGCGTCCGATCAGCAATTCGATCCCGTCTATCACGAGGCGATGGCGAGCATGGAAACCGCCGATCGCGAGCCGGGAACGGTGATTGCCCAATACGAGCCGGCCTACCTGCTGCACGGGCGTCTTTTGCGCCCCGCGAAGGTCGTGGTCGCCACGCGAACAAACGGCGCCGGACCCGGGCCGAATGCGGATTCCGGGCCGGATTTGAACCACCAAGACCCCCAAACTTCCCAAGATCGTTGAGGTACTTGACGAATCCCCCACGAAAACCTATGGTTTTTTGCCAATTCGCAACAAGAAAGTTTCCGTCGGCTTGAGGATAGCTCCATGAGCAAGAGCATCGGTATCGACTTGGGCACGACCAACTCGTGCGTCGCCCTGATGGAAGCCGGGGAGCCGGTGGTGATCGCGAACTCCGAAGGATCGCGAACAACCCCGTCGATGGTGGCGTTCACCGAGAACAACGAACGCCACGTCGGGCAGATCGCCAAACGGCAGGCGATCACGAACCCCGTGAACACCGTCTACGCGATCAAGCGCCTGATCGGTCGCAAGTACAACAGCGCGGAAATCCAGCGCAGCAAGAAGATGGTGCCTTACAAGATCATTCCCGCGGACAACGGCGACGCGTGGGTGGAGGTGATGGGGCGCAGCTACAGCCCGGCGCAGATCTCCGCGATGATCCTCGAGAAGATGAAGCAGACGGCGGAGGACTACCTCGGCGAAGAGGTGACCGATGCGGTCATCACGGTGCCGGCGTACTTCGACGACGCGCAGCGCCAGGCGACGAAAGACGCCGGTACGATCGCCGGTCTGAATGTCCTTCGCATCATCAACGAGCCGACGGCCGCGTCGCTCGCGTACGGCCTCGAGCAAAAGGCGGACGAGCTGATCGGGGTGTTCGACCTGGGCGGCGGCACGTTCGATATTTCGCTGCTCGAAATCTCCGACGGCGTGTTTGAAGTCAAGAGCACGAACGGCGACACCTTCCTTGGCGGCGAGGATTTCGACCAGCGCATCATCGAGTTTCTGGTCAAGGAATTCCGCAACGACACGGGCATCGACCTCACCTCCGACAAGATGGCGATGCAGCGCCTGAAGGAGGCGTCGGAAAAGGCCAAGCACGAGTTGTCGTCGGTGACGGAAACGGACGTCAACCTGCCGTTCATCACGGCGGACAAGAGCGGCCCGAAGCATTTGAACGTCAAGCTGACGCGCACGAAGCTCGAGGAACTGGTCGCGGACCTGATCGACCGCCTGATCGAGCCGTGCGAGAAGGCGATGAAGGACGCGGAGCTTTCGCCGGAAGATATCGACCGCATCATCCTGGTCGGCGGCATGACGCGCATGCCGGTGGTGCAGCGCAAGGTGCGCGAGATCTTCCGCAAGGAGCCGTATGTCGGCATCAACCCGGACGAGGTCGTCGCGATCGGCGCGGCCATCCAGGGCGCGGTGCTGCGCGGCGAGGTGAAGGACGTCCTTCTGCTCGACGTCACGCCGCTGTCGCTCGGCATCGAGACGCTCGGCGGTATCTTCACGAAGATCATCGAGCGCAACACGACGATCCCGACGAAAAAGAGCCAGGTATTTTCCACCGCGGCGGACAACCAGCCCGCGGTTACGGTGCACGTCCTTCAGGGCGAGCGCGAGATGTCCGCGGACAACCGCAGCCTCGGCCGCTTCGAGCTTGTCGGCATTCCGCCGGCGCCGCGCGGCGTGCCGCAGATCGAGGTCACATTCGACATCGACGCCAACGGCATCGTTCACGTTTCGGCCAAGGATCTCGGCACCGGCAAGAAGCAGTCGATTCAGGTGACCGGCGCCTCCGGCCTGTCCGAGGGCGAGATCGACAAGATGATCCGCGACGCGGAAGGCCAGCGCGAGTACGACATGCGCCGGCGCGAGCTGGCGGAGTTGAAAAACAGCGCGGACGGACTCATTTACACCGCGGAAAAGTCTCTGCGCGAATACGCCGATCGCCTCTCCGACCAGGAGATGGATCAGATCGAAAACGCGATCTACGAACTGAAAGAGACGCTGCGTACCGAAGATGTGCGCGAGATCCGCAAGGCGATCGACGAGCTTAACCGCGCGTCGCACAAGCTCGCCGAGACGATGTATTCGTCCGCTTACGGCGGCAAGCCGATGGCCGGCACGGACGTGGACGAGGACTTCGACGAAAATCTCGACGACGATTTCGACGACGATTTTTAGAAGCGGTCAGCGGTCACCGATCAGCCGTCAGCAATCAGCCGTCACTCGATACTTGCATTGTCATTCGCCATTGAAGCCGTATAATCCGGCGCAACAGGCGAGCGCCGCGCTCTCTTGCGTGGCCGGAAATCAAACGGCGGCGAATCCGAAGGGACTCGCCGCCGTTGTTTTTGAACGGCTGTTCAAGCCGCGCCGCGCGCGGATGAGCTATTCGTCCAGTTCGATCGTCAAGTCGTACACCGAACCGTTGGTTGCATCGCCGGGGATCGCCCAGATGAGCATCCAGTCGTTCGTGGCGAGGATGCCGTCGGTGTATTCGGAGACCTGATAAACGCCGGTCACCGACGCATACGCCGCGGAAACGCATGTCGGCGAAGCGCACTGGGTAAACTCGCTCATGTTGAAGGCTTCGGCCTTGGCGCCGGACGGCGTGCCGGAAACGTCGAACGATTTTTTCACGGGAACGGCGGTGATGGTGGCGGTCACTTCCTCGAGCGCGAGCACGCCGGTGTCGCCGTCCTGCAGGATGCCGATGGTGCCGGCGTCAAAATCGACTTCGGCCTGCGTGAAGCCGACGGTCTGAAGCGAACCTTCGAACGTCGCGCCGGTCGTCGTGCCGATCTGGTCGATCGTCATCGTTCCGGACGTCGAGATGAACGCGCGGTCGAAGTCGATCCCGCCGGTCGCGATATTGACCTTCGCGTTTTCGAGCAACAGCGCGTATTGCGAGATCGGCGTGCCTTCGTCCGTGTCGTCGTCGGCGTCGTCGTCATCGGCGTCGTCGTCATCCATATCGTCGTCATCGGCGTCGTCATCCATGTCGTCGTCGGCGCCGGTATCGTCGTCGGCGGAGTCGTCGTCATCGTCGTCCGCGTCGTCGTCCGCCGCGTCATCATCATCGTCGTCGTCGTCGTCATCGCCGCAAGCGACGATGGAAACCGAAAGGGCCGCGATCGCGACGAGCACAAGAATCCACCACTTGGTCATGATCCCTTCCTCCGCCGGTCCGCACATGGGACGCGGCCGCCAATGGAAATTGAGGTGCGCATTATAGGGGGGTTAATCGAGGCAATCCATACGCCGCGCGTATCGAGTGCCGGTGCCCGAATGGACATCATGGACGTCACAGACCGAATGGACAGGATGGACGGGTGCCGCCCTTTTGACCGAGCGTGCGAGGTCAAAGGTGTGCCGAGCGGACCGCGCACACCTTTCCTGGCCTGCGGCCCGTAAAAGCGTCGCACCCGCACGGAGCCCTTCGCCTTCCATATCCCCCCTATTCGCCATACATCGCCCCGGCCGCGAGGCATTCGGACAACTCGCGCCACACGCCCTTGATGCGCGTGGGCGACGGGTCGGGTCCGAGCCGATCGACGATTCGCGCGGCCAGGCAACCCTTTTCCACAATGGTGCGGATGCCCTCGAACGCGTCCGCGTCGGCCGCGGCAAGGTCTTCCTTGTGCGCGTCGAAGAGATGCCCCCACAAGTCGCGGGCGCGCATCGGCGCCCGGGTCGGCTGGCCGAACGCGCGCAGATATTCCGGATCGAACATCAGCGCGTCGCCGCCGTTCTTGATGACCGCCGCCGCGATCTCGCGCAGCGTCTTGGTCGGCCAGGCTTTTTGCGTTTCGACATCGATCCACCGCCCGTTTGTCATCGAACGCAGCACGGACGCGATGAGCGCGCCGATGCCGATGTCGGCCTTGGGGCACTCCTGCGCGTCGAGGATGCGGATCTCGACGGTGTCGCGGTCGAAGCGGGGAATGGCGTAGCGCGAATTCACCCACTTGGCGCGCAACACGCGCGCGGGATCGTGAACGGCGATCTCGCGCTCGATGCGGGCGATGATCTCGCCGTACTCCTTGCGCGTGTAGACGGGTTCGGGCACGCCGCCGGCGACGAGAAACGGGATCTCCTCCTGGTTGACGAGATAATGTTCGAGCCGCGCGTCGAGTGCGCCGGCCAATTTGCCGTCGAACACGGGGCTCGACGCGGCGAGCGCCGGCATGATCGGCAGCAGCAGGCGCACCGCCGCGTGCAGACGCCCGAATTCCTCGTCGCCCGAAAACGGCAGGTTGAGGTGCGTGCTCTGGAGGTTCAGCCAGCCGTGGCGGCGGACGTCGAACATGCGGTCGAGCGTCTCGTAGATCGCGCGGCCGTCGTGTTCCCAGATTCCGGATTCGCGCGCCGGATCCATCCAGGGATGCATGCCGCCGGGCAGAAGGCGCGCGCCCATCTCGGCAAGGATGTCGTTGACGCGGCCGACGCCGGAATCGAACAGCGCGGCGACGCCCGCGAAAGTCGGCGCGGGGTCGGTCACCTTCAGTTCCAGCAGATGCGCGGCCAATTCGTTGCTCCACGTCAGTTCGCCAACGGCGAGCTGGGGGGCGTACACACCGGCAAGCTGGAAGAGCACCTTGTCGGCGATGGGCTTCACGTCGAGCGTGATGTCGTCGACGATCATGTATTCGATTTCGATGCCGTAGGCGTCAAACAGGCCAAGCGGCGTCCTCATGGGCCGATTCCTCTCTTGCGGCTCATGCGCGCGAGGAACGCGCGCATCACGCGGTCGTACAGCTCGTCGCCGAGCACCTTGTCCTCGATGTCGGACTCGATGTTCGGGTTGTCGTTGACCTCGATCACGTAGGGCCGGCCTCCGACGAGCTTGACGTCGACGCCGTAGAGGCCGTCGCCGACGAGATTCGCGGCGCGGACGGCGGCGCTGACGACGCGCGGCGGCGCGGCTTCGACCGGGATCGTTTCCACCTTTCCATAATACGCCTTTTCGCGGCTGTGTCGGATGATCTGCCAATGGCGCGACGCCATGTGGTATTTGCAGACGAAAAGCGGCTGCCGATCCAGCACGCCAACGCGCCAGTCAAAGGGCGTGGGCAGGAATTCCTGCGCGATCGCGAACTCGGAGCGATCGAGCAGCGCGTCCACGCGTTCGATGAGGGCGGCGCGGTTTTCAACCTTGAAGACGCCCATCGAAAACGCACTGTCGGGCTGCTTGACGACGCACGGGTAACCGATCGTCCTTTCCACCTCGTCGATATTGTTCGGATGCACGACGACGGTGCGCGGCGTGTGAATGCGATGATGCGAGAGCAGCTCGGCGAGGAAGACCTTGTTCGAGCAGCGCAGGATCGATTCCGGATCGTCGATGACCGCGAGTCCCTCGGACACGGCGCGCCGCGCGAAGCGGAAGGTGTGATGCGGCACGCTTGTCGTTTCACGCACGAACAGACCGTCGAACTCCGCGACGCGGTCGTAGTCCGTCTTGTCGATGATTTCCGCCTCGATGGACAGGCGTTTGGCCGCCCGCACGAACCTCGCGATGGCGCGCTCGTCGGACGGCGGCGAGGGGTCGTCCTCGCTGTAGAGGATCGCCAGGTCGAAGCGCGCGGGGCGCGTGGATTTCGATTGGGAGCGCGACTCGAAAAACGCGTTCGCCGCCTCGATCACGAAGGGGTGATGCTCCGGCGGGATGTCCGCGGCGGGGATCGGACCGACGCTCGTCAGATGCCAGCCGCCGTTGCGCGAAAAGGTCGCGCGCAGAAGCGGCGCGCGGAACATGGCGAACAGCTTGGACGCGAGACGATCGTGCTGCTTGGCGACGTTCCGGCCGAAATAGATCGACAGCGTGAAGCGGTCGCTCGCAAGACGCGCAAGGCTCTTTTCGATCAGATCGTCCAGGTCCTCGGACACGAAGCGCACGTGCGAAAGCGATTTCATGTCGAGAATCGTGCTGGTTCGCGGCAGCGGCTTGTGCCCGCGCGCGTCGGCCAGAAGCGACACGTAGTATCCGAGGCTCTGGTATCGATACGACTTGCACAGGTTGAACACGCGCACGCCGCGGCCGGCCACCGGCGGGCCGGTCAGGTATTCCCGCGCGGCGATCACCTGCACGCCCGGAATGGCCAGCGGCCAGTCCTTCGGCTTTTCGACGACGAGATAGATATTCACGGCTCAGGAACGCACGGGCGCGGCGGGCGGCGCGAGGATCAGCAGATGGTCGTCGTGCGTCAGCGTCCCGAGAAGGATCGCGCCGAGGACGCGCTCGATGTGGATGTCGTACATGTGGGTATCCGAATAGGGGTTGTCGCGCAGCGGGTCGGCCACGGTCACCTCGCGCGTTTCGGGTCGGTAACCGCAAAGCACGACGAAATGGCCGACGGGCTCGCCGCGGATGTCGTCCTCGCGGCCGGAGAGCGGCTCTTCGCGCGCTTCTCGGTAGAGATAAGTCGCGGACAGGCCCGCGATGACGGGCGTGGCTTTGGCAAGATAGCGGCGCAAAAGGCGCGTCGTCAGGTCCTCGAATACAACCTGCCCGCCAAGACGCAAGAACTCGAGGAATCCCTCGGTCACGACGCGCATTTTCGCGCGGCGCTTGGCCAGAAGCTGCGCGCGCAATTTGGCGGCAAGGTCGGCGCCGGATGTAAACCACGTGGGATCGAAGACGTCCATGTTGAAGGTGTGGATCGTCGCGCGATATCCGCGGGAAAGCGCGTGGCATCCGAGAAAAACGGCGAGCGTCCCCCCGCTTGAGAGCCAGCGGATCTCCTCGGTGATATCGGTCAACGGATGATCGTCCCCGAAGTGGCGATAGACCGCGTGCAGGCACGTCGGTCCGCAACTTGTCTCGTCGGGCTGGGGAAGGATGCTGAACGGTCGGACGTGGGCGTCCATGGCTCCTCGCGCGGAATCTCGCGCGGCCGGGATATTAGCACAAATAGGGAATTGGGAATTGGGAATTGGGAATTGGGATTGAAGCGCCAGGACGGTTTCGGGGCGCCAGGCATTTCGTTGGCCATGTCCATTCCGTCCATTTGGTCCATTTTGTCCATCGCCGTCTTGCCCCCCCCCGGCCTCACCACGGCAGCAGCGCGGCGCGATCCTCGGGCGAAAGACTCGCCCAGACGACCAAGGCGATCGCCGCGCCGAACGCGAGCGCGTCGAGACACGCGACCACCGCGATCGGCACGAGGCGCGGCCGCGCGCGGATCACCACCGTCCGCGCGATGGCGTCGTGCAGCCCCTGCTTGCGTTTGGTGAACGCGATGCCGACGTAGCCGAGCAAAAACGGCAGCGCGCTGGCGACATACCCCGCGTAACGCAGCGCATATCGCCAGAGAGACGGTTTCTCGAACGTGTAGGCGTCGACAATGCGCGCTCCGATCAGCATCTTGCCGGGCGTCGCGGCGTAGGCATTCCAGAACAACACGGTCACGATCGGCGGCAACACCCACGCCAAAACCACATCCCAGGCGCCGTAAATGATCGCGTCTGACAGGAAATAGTCGCGGCCATAGATCGCAGCGAGGGGCGGCCATGTCAGGATCGCCAGCAACGTCTCGTCGAACGCGACCGCCGCGAGGCGCTCCCAGAAACCGACGTATTCGACGCCGGCGTCGTGGTCGCGCGCTTCCGGCTCGGGATCGGGCATCAGGGGATGTCCGGAACGGCCAGCGGAAGCACGTTGTATTTCGACAGCTTGCCGAGCGCACGGGCGGCGCCCTTGCCGTCCACAAGCGCGCGCGCGTTCTTGGCGAGCGTCGAACGCGGGCCGTTCGGGCGAAGCATCGCGCGCACGACGCGTGAAAGGCCGTCCGCGTCGAACGCGCCCGCGCGGCCGGCGGCCACGCCCGCGCCCATCCGGCCGAGGACCGCGAACGCGGATGCGTCCCGCGCGTTACGCGGCAGATACACGCCCGGCACGCCGAGGCACGCGAATTCCGCGGCGGAGACCGGCGACGTGCAAACGCCGACCGCCGCGCCCGCGTACGTCGCGCCGACATCCTCCGGCGAAAGCACGATCGTGGTCGGATGATGGTTCGACGCCGCGGCCTCGCGCATCGCGCCCGCGCCGGGAGCGTCCACCGACGCCGTGACGACGAGGGTGAACGGATCGGAAAGCGCGTCGAGCGCCGCGACCACGCGCGCGGCGCCGTCCGCGTCGAACGCGCCGGGCGAGACGACGACGCGCGGCCACGCGCCCGAATCCACCGCACGATCGCGCGCGAAGACCACGTCGGGGCGAACGAGCGCGAACGGCGCGCCGAGAACGGTGCGCGTGTCCATCGCCGTGTCATAGCGGCAAAGATAGGCGTGCGGGTTCGGGTTCACGATCGCGTGCGCGGGCAGATATCCGTCGGCGTAATCGTCGATCACGATGAGCCGCGC